>DASSVO010000028.1:0-39535 GCA_035706005.1 Gaiellaceae bacterium
GAAGACGGCGCGCTGCAAGGCGCGGAGATCGTCGAGGCTCAGCGCCTCGCGGAGCTCGGGCGCCGCGGTGAGCTGGCGCTGCACGATCGTCAGCTCCTCGTCGTGCTCGGGGTACCCGATCAGGATCTTGAGCATGAAGCGGTCGACCTGGGCCTCCGGAAGCGGGTACGTCCCCTCCGACTCGATCGGGTTCTGCGTCGCCAGCACGAGGAACGGGAGCGGAACCGGATAGGTCGTGTGCGCGATCGTCACGTGCCGCTCCTGCATCACCTCGAGCAGCGCCGACTGCACCTTCGCGGGCGCCCGGTTGATCTCGTCGGCGAGCAGGAAGTTGCAGAAGACGGGGCCGAGCTCGGTGTCGAACTCGCCGCGGTCGGGCCGGTAGACGCGCGTGCCCACGAGGTCGGCCGGGACGAGGTCCGGCGTGAACTGGATGCGTGAGAACGAGCCGCCGAGCACGCTCGCGGTCGTCTTGATCGCAAGCGTCTTCGCGAGTCCCGGCACGCCCTCGATGAGGAGGTGGCCCTGCGCGAGCAGACAGACGATCACCCGCTCGAGCATCGAGTCCTGGCCGGCGATGACGCGGCGGACCTCGAAGAGCGCCTGCTCGAGCCGGTCGGTGACCTCTGCTTGCGCGAGGGACGGACTGCGTTCCTGGGCGGTCACGAGCTCCTCCCCGAGTTGGTGGCTTCGAGATGTTTCGACGTCAAGGTAAGGGAAGGGTTAGGAGGTTTCGCGGGCCATGAGGGCCGGAATCGAGCCAGCGTGATGGAGCTGTACCAGGCGGAGTGGTGCCCGTACTCGTCCGCGGTGCGCGAGCGGCTGACGGAGCTCGGCATCGACTTCGTCGCGAAGCAGGTGCCGGCGAGGCAGGAGGAGCGCGAGGGCGAGCACGAGATCCCGCTCCTCGTGACGGAGGACGGCGAGCGGCTCGAAGGGACGGATGCCGTCTTCGCCTATCTCGCGACGCTGGGACCGGGCGAGTCGGAGCGCGAGCATCGAGCCCAGTACCGCGCGCATCGCGAAGACCGAGCCCGCGAGGAGACGGCCCGGGTGCTGGCGGAGAAAGCGCCGCTCTAAGCTCGAGCACCTCCCAATTTCCGGTTGCTCCCCTCGCAGCGGACTCCTATGCTTGTCTGGTGACAACTGTTAAGCGAGCTGCGTGAGCGTCACGCTCTGTGGCGTCTCGATCGAGAATCTCCGAGGTTTCCGCTCGGCGTATCTCGACCTTCGGCGAGATGTCACGATCCTCGTCGGTCCCAACAACGCGGGAAAGACCTCACTACTCCGCCTTCTTGAGTGGGCGCTGAACGACGCCGACGAAGAACTCCTTCGCGGCGGACGCGACCTTGCCGATCCCGAAGTCGGCCTTCTCATCCCTGCCCGAAACACCAGGGGTGGAGCCCGTCGCCTAACGCTCTCTGTCCGGATCCTGGGTGGACGCCGGCACGAACGGTTCCACGCTGATGGCGGCATCGCTCGTATCCGATTCCGCGTGCGTAATGACCGAGTTTTCTTGAACGTCCGTCGGCCCCAACGGTCAGAGGCCCTCGACTACGAAGAGAACGCGCTCGTTTTGCTAAACGAACTACGGGAGCGCACCTTCTACAAGTTCATACCGTCGTCTCGCGACGCATCTTCCGACCGTTTCCAGAAGACCCTTGTGAATGCACTTGAGGGAAAGCTGCGAGAGCGGGCAGTTCATCGGAGTCAAGCTGGGGCGCCTGGTGAATACCGACAGATCAGCGAGGCGCTTGAGACATTGCGGGCGGTAGCAGAGCGCCTTACGGAGCCGCTCTGGCAGCAGATGCGGGCGAGCCTTCTACCCGGGCTCACGCGATCTGGGTCGTTCTCCCTCAATCTCGACGCCGAGAGCCTCGTCGATTGGATGGCAGGTCAAATGGCCTTTCGTCTCGTCACTGGAGAACACGACCCACGTGCCGTCCCGCCGATCGAAGTTGGGTCAGGACTTCAATCTCTGATTGACCTGGCGGTCTTGAGAACCGAACGGGGAACCGAAGACGTGACGGAGATCCTCGCGATTGAGGAGCCGGAGGCATTCCTGCATCCCAGCGCCCAACGTCGACTGGCGAGAGAACTCCTCCGTGCGGATCAACCAACGCGGCTGATCGTCTCAACCCACAGCCCGATCTTCGTTGATGAGGCCGAGTATGGGGCCGTTGTCCTGACACGCAACCACACCATCTTCGAGCCCGATGACCTGAGCGATGAGACGCGCCAGTCGATTAACACGGCGCTGCTCGCAGGACAAGGATCAGAGGCGATCTTCGCAACCTCTGTGCTCCTGGTCGAAGGAGAGAGTGATAAGGCCTATTTCGAAGCATTGAGGCGCCGCCTAGGCGACATCGATAGCACTGGCCGCGTCGATGAACTTGCCATCGTGAGTGTTGGCTCAAAGAGCTTCTTTGCGCCCTGGATTCAGCTGCTCGAGAGTTATCGCGACGGCGTAACGGGCGAGCGGCCGATCTCGTGGCTAGTCGTCGCCGACGGCGCAGACGCAGGCAAGGACGTTCGGGTCGCCTACCGGGCGGCGGGTCTGACCATCCCCGGCGACGTTGAGAAAGCGCTCCGAGAGTCGATTCGGCGTCAGATGAGTAGCTCCCAGCAGCAGCGCATCGATAGCACTCGAGCCTTCAATGCTGACGCGGAGCGCGGAGGGGTCCGACTTCATCTGCTTCCCGTCGATCTGGAGTGGTGCATGCTCGGGACCCTTACCGACGCAAGCTTGCAGCGCGCCGCAGCCACCTTCGGATACCCAGACATGGACCGGACTGCGCTGCTGAAGAAGCTGGGCTCGAAACACGGGAGCGGGCCGGTCGCGAAACCGCGCAAAGACAGGTGGATGAGAGCAACACTCGGGCGGACCACTCCATGGAAGGAGCTTTCACCGGACACGCGCGCCGTGCTGCGTCGTTGGCTAGGAGGTGCTGGGCTTGAGCGAGGCGCGATCGACCAGATGTTCAGGCGAGCTGGGGCAGGGAGATAACGCTGATCAGGCCTGCGGAATGCGCGCCTCGAGCGCGGCCGTAACTGCCTCACGCACCGGCTCGAGCTCGATCCGGTCGAGCACGTCCTGGAAGAAGCCTCGCACGATCAGGCGCTCCGCCTCTGGCCGCTTCAGGCCGCGGCTCATCAAGTAGAAGAGATCCTCGCGGTTGACCCGGCCGACCGTTGCGCCGTGGGTGCAGCGGACGTCGTTCGCCAGGATCTCGAGGCCCGGGATCGGCACCGCGTGCGTCGTCGGGCTCAGCATGAGGTTGCGGCACTCCTGGTACGCGTTCGTCTTCTGCGCGTCCTTCTCGACGCGGATCATCCCGCGCCACACCGCCGTCGCCTCGTCTCGCAGCGCGCCCTTGAAGGCGAAGTCGCTCTCGCAGTCCGGCGCGATGTGCTCCTGGAACGTGTCGTAGTCGAGGTGCTGCGTCCCGTCGGCGAAGTACGCGCCCGTGACGCGCGAGGTGGCGCCGCGGCCGTTGAGGTCGTTCTGGATCCGCGTCTTGCCCTTCTTCGAGCCGAACCCGCCCGCGACCCAGTCGAGCTCGGCGTCGCGCTCGACGCGCGCGTGATGGCTCGCGAAGTGCCACGTCTCGCGCGAGAGGTTCTGCAACGAGACGTACTCGAGCTTCGCGGCGGGCTCGACGAACAGCTCCGTGACCGCGTTCGAGTAGGCCTCGGTGTCGGCCGCCGGGGACGCGTACTCCTCGATCAGCGACGCGCGGGCGCCTTCCTCGATCACGACGACGAGACGCCAGAAGGTCTGACCGGTCGCGGCGATCCGGACGTAGAGCGGCTTCTCGAGCTCGACGTCCTTCGGTACGACCACGAGCAGGCCGTGCTTCCACAGTGCGGCGTTGTGGGCGGCGAACTTCTCGTCCCAGCCGACGAGCGAGTAGAGGCGCTCGTGCTCCTCCGGCAGCGGCTCGAACGTGACGCCCTCCGGCGCCTTCTCGATCTCGATCCCGTCGGAGGTGACGGTCGCGTAGCCGGCGACGTCGAGGTCGAGCAGCGTCTCGATCTCCGCGGACGCGGCCCCCGCGAACGCGTCGGGGTCGAAGCCGCGCAGATCGGTGAACCGCCAGTGCTCCTGGGTCGTGTCCGGGAGCGGCAGCTTCTCGTAGGCGGCGAGCGCGTCGTTACGACTCATTGGGCGCGTACCTGCGGTGGAGCATGAAACGGTTGCCGTCGGGATCCGCGAACGGCGCCATGTGACACACGCCGGTGTCGAATGTCTCGTCGATGAACTCGATGCCGCGGCCCTCGAGCTCCTTTCGCGTCTCGGCGACGTCGGCGACGCGCAGCGCGATCGGCGCGCTGTGCGGGTGTCTGTACTCCCCGCCGATCTGCTTCGGATCGACCAGGTAGAGGAAGACGTTGTTGCCGAGCTTGAACTCCGGAAAGCCGCCACCCTCGCTCGTCTGCGGCAGTCCGAGCGTGTCGCGGTACCACGCAGTCGAGCGCTCCATGTCGCTCACGGGAACCGAGATGAAGTCGACGTGCTCGACTTCCACTAGCCGACCGAGCCCTCCATCTGGAGCTGGATCAGCCGGTTCATCTCGACGGCGTACTCGAGCGGCAACTCCTTCGTGATCGGCTCGACGAAGCCGCTCACGATCATCGCGCTCGCCTCCGCCTCGGTGAGCCCGCGCGACATGAGGTAGAAGAGCTGCTCCTCGCCGATCTTCGAGACCGTCGCCTCGTGGCCGATGTCGACGTTGTCCGCATCGATCTTGATGTACGGATACGTGTCGGAGCGCGACTGCTCGTCGAGGATGAGCGCGTCGCAGACGACCTTCGACTTCGAGCCGCCGGCCTTCTTGTTCACCTCGAGGAGCCCGCGATAGCCGGCGCGGCCGCCGTTCTTCGAGATCGACTTGGACGTGATCACGGAGGTCGTGTTCGGCGCCACGTGGACGGCCTTGCCGCCCGCGTCCTGGTGCTGGCCGGTGCCGGCGAACGCGATCGAGAGCACCTCGCCGTGCGCCCGCTCGCCCATCAGCCAGATCGCCGGGTATTTCATCGTCAGCTTCGAGCCGAGGTTCCCGTCGACCCACTCCATCGTCGCGTCCTCCTCGGCGACGGCGCGCTTCGTGACGAGGTTGTAGACGTTGTTCGACCAGTTCTGGATCGTCGTGTAGCGGCAGCGG
The DNA here is from genome assembly GCA_035706005.1 of Gaiellaceae bacterium. GTDB lineage: Bacteria > Actinomycetota > Thermoleophilia > Gaiellales > Gaiellaceae > Palsa-739. The sequence continues at coordinate 5,166 of DASSVO010000028.1, forward strand.
CCGCCCTTCTTGACGACGATCTCGACGACGGCCGAGTGGAGCGAGTCGGTGGAGTAGATCGGAGCCGTGCAGCCCTCGACGTAGTGCACGTACGCGCCCTCGTCGACGAGGATCAGCGTCCGCTCGAACTGGCCCATGTTCTCGGCGTTGATCCGGAAGTAGGCCTGCAGCGGCATCTCGATGTGCACGCCCGGCGGCACGTAGATGAACGAGCCGCCCGACCAGACCGCCGAGTTGAGCGCGGCGAACTTGTTGTCGTTCTGCGGGATGATCGTCCCGAAGTACTGCTTGAAGAGGTCCTCGTGCTCCCTCAGCGCGGTGTCGGTGTCGAGGAAGACGACGCCCTTCGAGGTCAGGTCCTCCTGGAGCTTGTGGTAGACGACCTCCGACTCGTACTGGGCGCCGACGCCGGCGAGGTACTTCTTCTCCGCCTCCGGGATGCCGAGCTTGTCCCACGTGTCCTTGATGTCGGCGGGCAGGTCGTCCCACGACTCGGCCTGCTTCTCGGTCGGCTTGATGTAGTAGTAGATGTTGTCGAAGTCGATGCCGGTGAGGTCGCCGCCCCACATCGGCAGCGGCCGGGCGAGGAAGTAGTCGAGGCTCTTGTGCCGGAACTCGCGCATCCAGTCGGGCTCGTCCTTGTGCGACGAGATGGCGTCGATCAGCTCGTGGTCGAGGCCGCGGCCCGACTTGAAGAAGTAGTCCTCCGGGACGGAGAACCCGTACTTGATCGCGTAGTCGGACCCAATTCCCTGGACGATCTCGGTCTCGGTCTGCGCCATTACGCCGGCACCTCCTCGGGCTCGTAGGGCGCGTAGCCCTCCTTTTCGAGCTTCTTCGCCAGCTCGGCACCGCCGGACTCGACGATGCGGCCGCCTACGAAGACATGTACCCGATCCGGCGTGACGTAGTCGAGGATCCGCTGGTAGTGCGTGATCACGAGTGCGCCCATCTCGGGGCCGACGAGCTCGTTCACGCCGCTCGCCACGACGCGCAGCGCGTCGATGTCGAGGCCGGAGTCGGTCTCGTCGAGCACCGCGATGCGCGGCTTGAGCATCGCCATCTGGAGAATCTCCACGCGCTTCTTCTCGCCGCCCGAGAAGCCGTCGTTGAGGTAGCGCGACGCAAGCTCGCGGCTCACCTTGAGACGGTCCATCTGGGCGAGGAGGTCCTTGCGGAACTCGGGGATCGCGATCGGGTCGTCGACGCCGTCGTTCCGAGCCTTGCGCACGGCGTTGATCGCGCTGCGCAGGAAGCTCGTGACGGTGACGCCGGGAATCGCATGCGGGTACTGGAAGGCGAGGAAGAGCCCGCGCTGCGCGCGCTCGTCGGCGGCGAGCTCGGTCACGTCCTCCCCGTCGAAGAAGAGACGCCCCTCGGTGATCTCGTACGCGGGGTGTCCCATGAGCGCGTACGCGAGGGTCGACTTGCCGGAGCCGTTCGGCCCCATGATCGCGTGCACCTCGTCGGTGCCCACCTCGAGATCGACGCCTTTCACGATCTCGGTTCCGTCCTCGAGCGCGACGTGCAGGTTCTCCAGCTTCAGCAATCCCACGAAATCAATCCTCTTTCCCCGTAAATAGCGGGGCTTTCGCCCCGCCCAAACCACCGCAGCCAGTCTAGCCAACCACCATGGGGCGACCGACAGCGGCAAGCGGCTTCTCAAGGGATCCTGCGCACGAGTCGCCTGTCCGAAACGCGCTACTCTGCCTCCATGCCGAACATCGGAACCGGCGAGATCATTCTCCTGCTCCTGCTCGCGCTCCTGCTCTTCGGCGCGAAGCGGCTGCCGGAGATCGGTCGCTCGCTCGGAACGGGGATGCGCGAATTCAAGGACTCGGTCACCGGCAAGACACCGGCCGAGCAGCCCGAGCTACCGGCGCCCCAGAACGAGCCGACCGTGACCACGGCCTCGCAGCACGAGAACGACCAGGCCTAGCGCGCCATGCGTCCGCTCCCCCGTCGCCTGGCGCACGGCGAGGAGGCGACGCTGGTCGAGCACCTCGAGGAGCTGCGCCAGCGGATCTTCGTCAGCCTCGCCGCGCTCCTCGTCGGCTTCGCCGTTGCGTACGGCTTCCACCGGCACCTCCTCCACTGGCTGAACCGCTACCTGCCGGCTCATGTCGGCAAGCCGCTCACCCTCTCGGTCGCCGAGCCGTTCCTCACCGTCATGAAGATCAGCCTGTGGGCCGGCTTGCTACTCGCGCTGCCCGTCATCCTCTGGCAGTTCTGGTCCTTCTTCGCTCCTGCGGTGGAGCCGGGCGCCGAGCGCCGCGTCCGCGCCTTTGTGATCTTCGCGTCGGGGCTCCTCGTGTCGGGCGTCGTGTTCGGCTACTTCGTCGCGCTGCCCGCCGCAGTCCACTACCTCACGAACTACGACAAGGCCTACTTCAACATCCAGCTGAGGGCGGCCGACTACTACTCGTTCGTGATCATGGTGCTGCTCGCGATGGCGATCGTCTTCGAGCTCCCGGTCTTCGTGCTCGCGCTCGTCCGCCTCGGCATCCTCTCGACGACGCAGCTGCGTAAGAACCGGCGGATCGGCTACTTCGTCGTCGCGTGCGTAGGTGTCGCCCTGCCGGGGGTCGATCCGGTCACGACCGTGATCGAGACGATTCCACTGTGGCTGCTGTTCGAGGGTTCGATCTGGCTCGCCGTCCTGGCCGAGCGGCGGCAGGCTAGAGCCGCTCCGGCCTCGGCTACTCTGGGCGGCTGAGTGGCCAGGGCAGCGGTCAAAGCGAAGCAGCAGGCGAAGGCGAAGGCACAGCCGGCGAAGGCGCGTGCGCGCGGCCGGCGGCGCCACAGCGGCGGCGGCAACCCGAACCAGCAGCTCTTCTTCATGCGCCTCCGGCGCGGCCAGAGGTGGCTGTACGCAGTGCTTGCACTCGTCTTCGCCGTGACCTTCGCCGGCGTCGGCGTCGGCTCGGGCTCCGGCGGCCTGAGCGACCTCTACACGGGCCTCTTCGGCAGCGGCACTAACCCGGTCTCCCAGGCGAAGGGCGAGATCAAGAAGCACCCCAAGAACCCGAAGGGGTACCACGACCTCGCGGCCGCGTACGAGACGAAGGGCGACACCGCGTCGGCGATGACCGCGCTACAGAGCTACCTCGGGCTGAAGAAGAAGGACGGGACCGTGTGGGGTGAGCTCGGAAACCTCCAGTCGTCTCAGGCGCAGACGTACGTGTCGCAGTACCAGGGGGCACAGCAGGCGGCGCAGCTCGCCGACCCGACCGTCGCATTCCAGCCCGGCGGCACGCTTGGGCAGGCCGTCGGGACGGACCCCGTCTTCCAGGGAGCCGCGCAGCAGGCGTCGGCCCAGTCCTCGGCCCTCTACCAGAAGGCGATCACGGCGCTGACGACCGCGGTGAGCGACTACAAGAACGCGGCGAAGTACCAGCCTCACAACGTGACGGCGTGGCTGCAGCTCGCCACGGCGGCGGAGAACGCCGGCGATACGAAGACCGCGATCCCGGCCCTGAAGCGCGCCGCGAAGCTCGATCCGCAGCAGCGCAAGCAGATCAACGCTCAGATCAAGCAGCTGCAGGCGCCCCCGCCGACGGTCAAATCGTCCGGCAGCAACAAGTCGAAGTACGGCAAGAAGTAGCGGGGTTGCGGCTTCGGCCGCGCGGATAGACTCACCCCCGAGCGGCCTGTCAGAGGCCGGCGAACGATTGCGGGGGATCTGCGCATGAACTTCGACATCAAGACCGAGCAGCTCAGCGGTGAGGCGTACGTCATCTCGCTCACCGGCGAGGTCGACCTCTACACGGCGCCCGAGTTCAAGCAGCAGCTGCTCGAGGTGATCGGGCAGGGCGGCAAGGAGGTCGTCGTCGACTTCAGCGGCACGACGTTCATCGACTCGACGACGCTCGGTGTTCTCGTCGGCGGCGTCAAGCGGCTGCGAACGAACGACGGTCAGCTCTCGCTCGTCTGCAGCGACCGGAACATCACGAAGATCTTCGAGATCACCGGCCTCGACAAGGTCTTCACGATCTACCCCACGCGCGAAGAGGCCGTGTCGGCGGTGGGAGTCCCGCAGGGTTGAAGCGGCCGTACCGGGTCGGAGTCTTGGGGGCAGGACTCGCGGCGGCGGCGCTGCTGGCCGCAGGCTGCGGGACGGGCGGCGTCGCGAGCGGCGGTCAGCAGGCCGACACGCACAACGGCCAGCAGCTGTTCACCACGAGCTGCGGGTCGTGCCACACGCTGGCGGCGGCGGGCACGAGCGGCACGATCGGCCCGAACCTCGACAACGCGTTCGCTGCGAGCGTGAAGCAGGGCTATCCGAAGAGCTCGATCGAGAACCTCGTGCTCGATCAGATCCGGCTCGGCTCGGGGACGGTCGTGACGTACACGACGAACAAGAAGTTCACGGCGCAGACGCCGATGCCCGCGAACATCGTCAAGGGCCAGGACGCGATCGATGTCGCCGCGTACGTCGCCTCGGTCGCGGGTCAGGGCGGGTTCACGTCGTCGGCGTCGTTCGCGAGCTTCGGGACGGACGGCGCGAAGATCTTCAAGGGAGCGGGCTGCGCCGGCTGTCACACGCTCGCCGCAGCGGGATCGACTGGAACCGTCGGGCCGAACCTCGACCAGATCGCGTCGGCCCTGACCACCGCCATCGTCGCGCACCAGGTGACGAACGGCGGCGCCGTGATGCCGGCCTTCAAGGGGAAGCTGAGCGATGCCCAGATCCAGGCCGTCGCGAAGTACGTCTCCTCCTCCGCCGGCAAGAAGTAGCGCCTTCTACGCGCGGCTGACGGGGAGCGCGACCCGCTCGCGGATCGCCTCCAGCATCCCGTCATCGCCGAGGACGAGCACCTCGTCCGCACCGAACATGCGGAGCGCGTCCTCGACTGCGAGCGCCGGGTCGTCGGCTCCGACCTCGACCCGCGCGCTGGGCAGTCGCGCCTCGAGCGCCGCCGCCGTCGCCTCGGCTTCCTCGCGACGGTCGTCCACCGCTCCGGTCAACGACTCCCGCGTCGAGGCGAGAGCCGGCACGACGATGAGCAGGTCCGCGCCGTCGGGCGCCGCGACGGTCTCGGTCCCCGGCGGCGCGACGACGAGCACGCGCCGCATGCCCGGAGGCGTCCCGGACGCGACGGGCCGCGGCGGATCCGCCGCACCCGGCACCGGTTCCTTCATCAGCCACCAGCCGAGCCAGCCGAACGCGATCACCGCGACGGCGACTCCGAGCCAGGTGTTGATGAAGGCGGCCGCGATGATCACGGCAGCGCCCACGATGACCACGCCGAGAAAGCGATAGGCCTCGGCCTCGCTGCGGAGCGGATTGCGCATGACGGCCTCTTACCCGGTCGTCAGAGGATGTAGACCGTCGTGAAAACGACGATCCACATCACGTCGACGAAGTGCCAGTAGATACCGCCGATCTCGACGCCGTGATGATGCTCGGCGGAGAAGTGCCCGCGGAAGGCGCGGATCGTCATGAACGCGAGGATCGAGAGCCCGACGAACACGTGGCAGCCGTGGAGGCCGGTGAGGCAGAAGAAGATCGTCGGGAACGCGCCGTCGGACGTGTTGAAGCCGGCCCGCATGTACTCGTAGAGCTGCGACGTGAGGAAGGCGAGGCCCATGAGGAACGTGAGCAGCAGGCCCGCGCGCATCCCCCAGACGTTGCCGCGCTTGATCGACGTCGTCGCCCAGTGCATCGTCGCGCTCGAGGTCATCAGGATGAACGTGTTGATCGTGGCGACGAAGACCGGCAGCTCGTGGGGCGGCGTCGGCCATGGGACCCCGTTCACGATCCGGACGAAGAAGTAGGCCGTGAAGAACGAGCCGAAGAGCATGATCTCCGACGCGATGAAGAGGTACATGCCGAGCGTCTCGGGCTTGATCCGCGAGCTGTAGTGCGGGACCGGCGGGCCGTGATGCTCGTGCTCGTCGTGGCCGACGGGCTCGGCGTGCGAGTAGGTAGCTATGCCGGCACCTCGGTCTCGGTCTTCTCCACGATCACGTGCTCGACGGGCAGGCCCGTCTCCTTCTGCAGCCGCTCGACGACATGCCCGCGCAGCCAGCCGGACTTGAGCGGCTCGAACGTCGAGACGACGATCTCGTCGACGCGCTCGTCGTGCACGGCCTCCATCGCTGCGCTGTACGGGTCGGGATGCGAGACCTGGCCGTGGACGTCGATCCCCTCCCCCCGCAGCTGGGCGAGCGCTCGCTTCAGCCGCCGCTCGGCCTCGGGATGCTCGCCTGCCGTCGGATCGCTCTGCGGCGAGACGAGCAGGAAGCTCGCCGGGCTCGCAGCCGCACGCTCGCGGATCCTCGCCAGCAGCGGCTCGCCGAGCACGGTCTCGTTCGCAATCACGAGCACGTTCGCCTCGGTCGGCCCGTCCCCGCTCGAGACGAGATGCTCGACCGGCACCGGGCCCGCCGCGGACCGGATCCGGTCGAGGACGCCGCGCCGCAGCCAGCCCGACTTCTCCTCGGGGTGCGTCGAGACGAGGATCTCGTCGACGGCCGGCTCGAGCGTCGCGAGCGCGTCGCGCACGGCGGCCGCCGGATCCGCGTCGACGACGTAGCCGTCGGCGGGGACGCCGGCCTCGCGCAGGTGGCCCAGCGCGCGGTCGAGCCTGCGCTGCGCCGACGCGCGGCGGGTGTCCGTGTAGACGACGTAGCCCCGCTGCGGCTCGTTCACCGGCGAGACGACCGTGACGTGGAGGTCGTCGCCGCGGGCGGCGAGCGCATCGCGCAGCGTCGCCGCGTCGACGGTCTCGTTCGCCACGACGAGCAGGTGGCTCATACCGGGACTTCCTCCATCTCGCGCGCCTTGGACGGCGCGAGCACGGCATGCTGCGCGCCGGGGACGCCGTACTCGTAGGGCGAGCCGACGACCTGCGGGATCTCGTCGAAGTTGAACGTCGGCGGCGGCGACGTGACCTGCCACTCGAGCGTCAGGGCGCGCCACGGGTTCGCGGGGGCGATCTCACCGAAGCGCCAGCTCGTGATCATGTTGTAGAGGAAGACGATCACCGACGCGCCGAGCCCGAACGACGCGAGCGAGATGAACATGTTCAGGTCCGCGTACTTCGGCAGGTAGTCGGCGACGCGCCGCGGCATCCCGTCGGTGCCGAGGATGTGCATCGGGAAGAACGTGAGATTGAAGCCGACGAAGGTGAGCCAGAAGTGGAGCTTGCCGAGCCGCTCGTCGTACATCCGGCCCGTCATCTTCGGGAACCAGTAGTAGATCCCGGCGAAGATCGTGAAGACGGAGCCGCCGAAGAGGACGTAGTGGATGTGGGCGACGATGAAGTACGTCTGGCTCACGTGGATGTCGATCGGGACGGCGCCGAGCATGACGCCCGACAGCCCGCCGATCACGAACATCGAGAGGAAGCCGAGCGCGAACAGCATCGGCGTTCGTAAGTAGAGTTTTCCCTCCCATATCGTCGCGAGCCAGCTGAAGATCTTGATCCCGGTCGGGATGGCGATGAGGAGCGTCGTGATCATCATCGGCACGCGTAGCCACGACGACATGCCGCTCACGAACATGTGGTGCGCCCAGACCGAGAACCCGAGCACGACGATCGCCATTAGGGAGAGAGCCATCAGCCGGTAGCCGAAGATCGGCTTGCGGCTGAAGACGGCTATGACCTCGCTCATGATCCCGAAGCCGGGCAGCATCATGATGTACACGGCCGGGTGGGAGTAGAACCAGAAGATGTGCTGGTACCCCAGCGGGTAGCCGCCGCCGATCGGGTTGAAGAAGTCGGTGTGCATCACGTGGTCGAACATCGAGAAGAACTGCGAGCCGGCGATGAACGGCGTCGCGATCACGACGAGCAGGGAGGTCGTGAAGTTCGCCCAGACGAGGAGCGGCAGACGCCAGAAGGTCATCCCCGGCGCCCGCATCGTGATGATGGTGACGAGGAAGTTGAGGGCGGTCATGATCGACGAGGCGCCGGCCCACTGGACTCCCTGGTTGAAGAAGATCGCGCCGATCGGCTGGTGCGCCGAGCACAGCGGCGCGTAGCCCGTCCAGCCGCAGGCGAACGCGCCGCCGGGCATCACGAAGGACATCAGCATCATGATCCCGGCGATCGGCAACAGCCAGAACGAGAGCGCGTTGAGCCGGGGGAACGCCATGTCCGCGGCGCCGAGCATGAGCGGCACGACGAAGTTCGCGAGGCCAGCGAACGCCGGGATCACGAAGAGGAAGATCATCAGCGCCGCATGGACCGAGAACAGCCCGTTGTACGTCTGCTGGTCGAAGTAGTTGGCGCCGGGCTTGGCGAGCTCGGCGCGCACGAGCATCGCGAGCATTCCGCCCGCGAGGAAGAAGAACATCGTGGTGACGAGGTACTGGACGCCGATCACCTTGTGGTCGGTGTTGACGCGGAGGTAGTCGCGCCAGCTCTTGGCGCCGTGACCCGAGTGGTCTTCGGCGATGGTCGGGGCGCCGATGCAGTAGCGCGCCCAGTAGTCGAAGGCGCCGATCCCGGCGAGGAAGCCGATCGGCGCGGTCACGAGCGCCGCGACGAGGACGATCGGCTCCGTGGCGAGGATCGGGTGCCAGCCTGCCGCCCAGCGGATGAGCACGACGATCCCGAGGCCGAGGCCGCCGAACAGTGGGAACATCCATGCCGCCCTCAGCAGCCCGCCGCCGAGGAGCAACCGCCTCCAGCCGCCGCCGGTCGGGCTAGGCGCATGGTGGACGTCGTGGGCGGTTGCGGCGGTGGTCGTCACGCTCGGTTCATCCCTTCTTGCTCGGTTGCTGTTTACCCGACTTTTGCGCCGACTGGACGAGGAACGTCACGAGCCCGTCGAGCTGTGTCTTCGTGAGAGAGCTCCCGAAGTTCGACGGCATGACGCCCTTCGGGTAGCCGGGCTGCACGTACGCCTCGGGGTCGACGATCGACTGATGGACGAACGAGGCGAGCGGCTGCTTCGCCTGCTTCGCGTACGAGACGAGCTTGTCGAGATCCGGGCCGATCGTTCCCGACGAGCCGGCGGCGCTCAGCGTGTGGCAGCCCGAGCAGCCGTTGGTCTTGAACGCCGTCAGGGCGGCAGCCGACGACGCGGACGACGACGAGGACGAGGACGCGGACGTCGTCGAGGTCGTCGGGGGCGCGGGCCCGGCCGCCTTTTCCTGCTGCTTGAGCCAGGCGTCGAACGCCGCCGGCGTCATCACGACGGCCTCGCTGCGCATGAGCGAATGGCCGAGACCACACAGCTCCGTGCACTCGAGTGGAAAGGTGCCGAGCCGGGTGGGCGTGATGTGCAGCTGCGTGACCATCCCCGGCACGATGTCCTCCTTCTGGGAGAACTGCGGCACGAAGACGGAATGGATCACGTCGAGCGACCGCATGTAGAGCTCGACCGACCGTCCCTTCGGCAGCCTCAGCACCGGGCTCGTGACGCCGTGCGCCTCGGGATAGTCGAACGCGAACTCGAACTGCTGGGCGGTGACGTTGACGCGGAGCGTGTCCTGGGCCTGGGCGTCGTTGCGCGAGAGGACGATCGCACTGACGATCGCGATCGCGGTGACTAGCGCGAACGGGATCACCGTCCAGGTGATCTCGAGCCCGGTGTGGCCGTGCACCGGCGGCCCGTCCTCGAAGTCGTCCTCGCGGACGCGGAAGCGGAGGACCGAGTAGACCATCACGGCGGCGACGATCGCGAAGATGAAGATGCAGATCGCGATCACGAACCAGAAGACGAAATGGATCCGACCTGCCTCGCGCGAGGCCTGCACGGGCAGCCACGTCGGCACGAGCGCGACGGCGGTGGCAACTCCGCCGGCGAGCAGTCCGAGACCCACGAGCGCGACGATGGAGCCCTTGCGCATCCGTTTCGGAGCCTAGACGAAAGTTTCGGAGGCCGAATCTCGAAGCGGCCCTCGTGCGTTTCTCTCCCGGACCCCGCCAAAAGGAGGAAGCATGGGTCTCGGAGTAGGGCTAATCCTCGCGGCCGTGGGCGCCGTGCTCGCCTTCGCCGTGAACACGACCGTATCCGGTGTCGACATCCACACGATCGGCTGGATCCTGCTGATCGTCGGCATCGTCGGAATCCTGCTGTCGTTGATCTTCTGGTCCTCGTGGGCCGGCCCGGGCTACTTCAGCCGCCGCCGGACGTACTACGACGAAGGACCCGCTGGGCCCCCAGGCGGTCCCGGCTACTAGCAGCGACAGTCCTGAACGTGGACACGGCCGGTACCTGGTACCGGCCGTGTCCGCATGAGACCTCAGGCGATCGGCAGCTCGACGAAGAAGGACGAGCCGTTGCGGCCGTCGGAGTCGAGCCAGATCCGGCCATTCATCCGGGTCACGAGCTCCCGGGAGATGTAGAGGCCGAGCCCGGTGCCGCCGACCCCACGCGTCAGGTTCGGGTCGAGCCGGAAGAACTTCTCGAAGATCCGGTCCTGCTCGGCGGGCGGCACGCCCAGGCCTTCGTCGCTGACGCGGAACCGGACGCGGCCGCCGCTGCGGGCGACTTCGACCGCGACACACCCACCGTCGGGCGAGTACTTGATCGCGTTGTCGATCAGGTTCGTGAGGATCTGACGCAGCTTGTCCGGATCCGCCGCGACGGGCGGCAGACCGCGCGACGTGCGCACGGCGACCTCGATCCCCTCGGGCGCCCGCGAGCGATGCACCTCCACGAGCTCGGTCGCTAGCGCCCCTGCGTCGCAGCGCTCGATGGCGATGCTCATGCGGCCCGACTCGAGCCGGCTCGCCCAGAGGATGTCGTTCACGATCCGGGCGAGGCGGTCGGCCTCGCTCGAGACGACCTCGAGCAGCCGGTCGCGCTGGCTCTCGTCGACGGCGACGTCCCGCCGCCGCAGCGTCATCGCGGCGCCGTAGATCGCCGCGAGCGGCGTCCGCAGCTCGTGCGAGACGGTCGAGACGAAGTCCGTCTTCATCTGCTCCACGGCCCGCTCGTCGGTCACGTCGCGGAAGGCGTACACGGTGCCGCCCGGGAAGCGGACGGCCGAGATCGACAGCCACCGCTCCTCTCCCTGCACGTCGACGGGCAGCGTCTGGGCACGGGACACGCCGGCCGGCTGGGGCTCGGAGGCGACGGGGATGCGGGACTGGAGCGACGGCCAGTCGCCCAGCAGGCCGGCGATCGGCTGGCCGACCGCCTCGACGGCGGGCCGCCGCAGGCTGATGGCCGCAGTCGGGTTCCAGAGTCGCACGATCCCGGCCTCGTCCACGAGGAAGACGCCGTCGTCGACGTATTCGAGCGCCTTGGCCGCATGCGCCCGCTCCTGCGCCTCGGCGAAGAGGCGTGCGTTGTCGAGGGCGAGCGAGATCCGGCGCGCGAGCTCCGCCGCCATCGCCAGGTCGGACTCGTCGAAGCGCGGCTGTCCCTCGATGGTGCCGAGGCTGATCGCGCCCAGCGTCCGCCCACGTGCGATCAGCGGAGCGACGATGCCGGAGGTGTTAGCGATCCGCCGGATCGCCCGCGCGTGCTTCGCGTCGTGCGCCATTGCCTCGGCCTCCGCCTGCAGATCCGGCAGCAGCTGCGCCTCCCCCGTGCGGAGGGCCACCTGGATCGGGTGCGTCGAGAGCGTCGGCGGATAGCGCCCCCGCAGGCTCCGAACGAGCTCGGTCTTCTCCGGATCCGCGTGGACGGCGACGACCCAGTGCAGCTCGTCTTCCTCGTCGATCAGGTCGATCACGAGATATCCGGCGAGCGCAGGCACGGCGAGCTCGGCAATCGCGGCGAGCGTCCGCTCCCAGTCGAGGCTCGCGACGAGCAGCTCGTTCGCCTCGGCGAGGAACCGCAGGTGCTCCTCCGAGCGGCTCCGGCGGGTGACGTCGGAGACGATCGCGACCGCGGAGACGATCGTGCCGCCGGCGTCGCGCACCGGCGCGGCGCTGATCTCGAGAGTGCGCGTCTCGTCGTCGCGTTGGAGCTCGCGCCGCTCGGCGATCGTCACCTCGCCGGTCTCGATCGCGCGCTCGAGCGGCCACCCGTCCGTCTCCGTGCCGGCCCTCCGATGGTCGGAGCCGAGCTCGACAGGCTCTCCCCAGATGCGCTCGAGCTCGTCGTTCCTGACGACGATCCGATGGGCCGCGTCGGTGATGACGACGCCGAGCGGGAGCTGCGCGATCACTCCCTGCAGCTGTGCGAGCGAGTCCTGCGCGCGCCGGTGAAGCCCGACGAGGTCGAGCGCGAGGGAGACGCGCCGGGCCAGCTCCGAGACGAGCTCGAGATCCTCACTCCCGTGTCGGCCGGGCTCGGCCGAGGTGACCGCGAGGACGCCGAGCCGCCTGTCGGCCGTCTCGAGGGGGACAACGATGAGCGAGCGCGACTCCATGCGGACGAGCTCCTCCTCGCCGGGACGCGCGACCTTCTTCAGCGGCCGCGACAGAGCAGCCCGGTGAAGCGCGTTGCCGCTGCGAAAGACCTCGACGACCGGGATGCGCCGGTGGGTCGAGATGTCGTAGACGGCGTCGATCGTGTCGAGCAGCTCCGCGATGCGCGGCTCCACGTGGGCGTGCGCGACACGGACGAGCTCCGTGTCGTCCTTGCGGGCGATGTAGACATGGCACCCGTCCGCGATGCGTGGCACGACGAGCTGCGGCACCCGCCGGAGAAGCTCTTCGTAGTCGAGCGTCTGGCTCAGCTGCTCGGTGGCCTCGAGCAGGAGAGAGAGCCGTGCGCGCGACGCGTCGGCCTCGTGCCGCGCCTCGCCCTCGCGCTGCGCCGCGACCGTCTCCTGCGTGATGTCGTGCGTCACGTTGACGACGAGCTCGACGCTGCCGTCGGGCGCGAGAACCGGCGTCGATCGGAGCGCGACCCAGTGCTCCCAGCCGGCGGACCGGGAACGGATCCGCACGACTGCCGAGCTCTCGGTTCCGGCCAGCGCCTTCGCGGGCGGCAGGTCTTCGAGGCGGACAGGATTCCCGTCGTCGTCGAACACCTCGTAGAGGGCGGCGACCTCCTCGAGAGAGAGCGCGACGAGCTCGTCGGCAGTCTCGAGCCCGGCGACACGTGCTGCGGCGTCGTTGGCGAAGAGGAAGCGGCCCTCGGCGTTCGTCGCCGAGATCCCCTCCTCGACCGTCCTGAGGATGCTCGCGAGCTGCTCGCTCGACTCGTGCAGCGCGTGCTGCGCCTCGGCGCGCTCCGTGACGGACGCAAGGTGGTTCGCGACCGTCCGCGAGAGGAGCACTTCCCGGTCGCTCCAGCGATGCGGCGCGTTGCGGTAGAGCATGAACTTCCCGAGCAGCCGCCCACCGCGCGCGAGCGGGATGAACGCGAGCGCCCCGATCCCCTCCTTGCGGACGACGCGCTCGAGCGCCGGCTCGAACCCCGCACTCGCGAGATCCTCGACGAGCACGGGCTGCGGGTCCTCGGCGTCCGCCGGCCACGGCGAGTGACCTTCCGTCGAGGCGCGATAGCCGTCGGAGAGACCGCGCCAGGCGCGGAAGCGGAGCACGCCGTGCTCGTCCGGGAGCAGGACGGACGCCCGGTCGGCCCCGGTGGCTTCGAGCAGCGCGTCGAGCGCCGCCTCGAGCACCTCCTCGAGCGCCTGAGCGCCGGCGACCGCGTCGGCGAAGCGGTAGACGGCGTCGAGGTCGCGGAGTCTCGACCGGAGCTCTTCGCGCTCACTGACGTCGCGAGCCGTGCCGAGCAGGTAGCGGATCTCGCCCTCGTCGTCGCGGACGGCGGATCCGTTGACCTCGAACCAGGCGAAGCTTCCACCCCAGCTGCGAAGGCGGATGGTCACCGAGTCGACGTCGGTTCCGCCGGCCACCTCGTTCCAGGCCGCCATCGCCTCGTCCGCGTCGTCCGGATGGATCAGCTCGAGCACACCGATGCCGGCGAGCGCCGCCGGATCCCAGCCGAGCTTCGACCAGGAAGGCGAGGCGTAGACGATGGCGCCGGCCGGATCGCAGAGCGTGACGAGGTCGTGCGAGCGCTCGACGACGAGCCGACGGACGGTGTCGTCGACGGTTTCAGCCGTTGACGCGAGCGGCTCCGTTCCGCTGCTCGTTTCTCTGCCCCCCAGTCCTCGCTTCGTTGGCTCGTCGCAGTCTGCACGATCTGCGGCGGAAAGGCCAGGGATTCAACCCGGCTACAATGGGCGCCCGCTGCGGGCCGTTAGCTCAGCTGGTAGAGCAGGGGACTCTTAATCCCAAGGTCGCAGGTTCGATCCCTGCACGGCCCATCACGAAGTGCCTGCGATGCCGGTTTCTGGGCGGCGACGCACGCGGGAAGAACCGCAGGCGCGGGTATCGGGTGGCAGCGGAGTCGGTCAGGCGGAGGACATCGCGTATTCGGCGGCCTCGTCGAGGCTCATGGCCCGCCCGTCGGCGGAGGATCTCTCCCAGATTTCGGGGTCGGCGGCCGCCTTGGCGCTCTCGATGGCCGACCGATGGAAACCGGCGTCCGTGAGCGACGGGCCCTTGGCGACGAGCGAGCTGTGTAGCTCCGCCGCGGCGGCGAGCACCGCCGCTCGCGCCGCTTCTCCCGAGGCTGCGGCGATGCCGGCGAGGCAGGAGATCTCGTCGACGATGGCGTACTTCATCCCGATCTCTCGCGCGAGTCGCAGACTCTCCCGCGCGTGAGAGCCGGCGTCCTACCGCTCGTCGAGGTATGCGATCCACGCCAGCCCCCCGAGCGCGAAGGAGGTGTGGCGCTTGTCGCCGATCGCGCCGGCGATCTCGGCCGCCTCGGCGAACAGCGCAGCCGCCTTGTTCGCGTCGCCCTCGACGAGCGCCATCTCGGCAAGGTTGCTGAGTGAGAGGGCGATCGTGGACGCCTGGCCCGTGCGACGACGAAGCGCAAGGCTCTCCTCATGGTAGGCGGTGGCCCGCTCCTGGTCTCCGAAGGTCCGCATCGCTTCGCCGAGGTTGTTCAAGGCGATCGCGAGCACATAGTCGTCTCCCGCCTCACGTGCGAGGGCGACTGCTTCCTCGCCCACTGCCAGTGCCGTCCGCAGGTCGGGCTCCATGAAGGAAAGGTGAGTGGCAGCCATTGCCGCCGCCGCGGTCGCTCCGCTGTCCTTGGCGCAGGCGAGGCTCGCGTGGATCAGGCGGGCCGCCTCATCGTCATCTCCCTGCTCACCCGCGAGGTAGCCGGCGCCGTCGAGCACCGTTGCGCGAGCCTCCGACGGCTCTTCCGGGGCCGCATCGAGAACTCGCCCTAGCCAGCGACGGGCCTCGCTGACATGGCCATGGATGTACCAGAACCACCACAGCGCCCCTGCGAGTCTCAACGCAAGTCCGGCTTCGTCATGATCGAGGAACCAGTCGAGGCTGCTGCGGAGGTTGTCGTGGTCATCCTCGAGGCGTTGCAGCCAGGCCGGCTGCTCGGCGCTCTTCAGTGCGGGATCAGCCCGTTCGGCGAACGCGAGAAACCACTCCGCGCGGCGGCGGCCAATCTCGTCAGCGTCGTCGGACGCCACGAGGCGCTCACGGGCAAGCTCGCCGATCGTCTGCAGCATCCAGAACCGCCCGCCGGTCTTCCGGAGAAGGCTCTTGTCGACCAGCGACTGCAGCGTGTCGACGTCGGCGGCGACGATCTCCTCGGCCGCGTCGAGCGTGCAGCCGCCCGCGAACACCGATAACCGCGCGAACAACTGCCGCTGCGGCTCGCGTAGGAGGTCGTAGGACCACTCGATCGTCGCCCTGAGCGTCTGCTGGCGGGGATCCGCGTCGCGTCCGCCCTTGAACAGGTCGAGCCGCCGTGAGAGGCGATCGCGAATCTCCGCCGGGGAAAGGACTGCGGTGCGAGCGGCTGCCAGCTCGACTGCCAGCGGCAGATCATCGAGATGCCGGCAGAGATCGGCGATCTCCTCGTCGCGCGGAAGCCGCGAGCGGACGGAGAAGAGCTCCTCCGCCTCTGCCTGCGCAAGCGGCGGGACCTGATACTCGACCTCGCCCTGCAGCCGCAGCAGTTCGCGGCTCGTCACCAACAGTCGCAGGTTGCGACATGCGCCAAGCAGCGCAGAGAGCTCGATAGCCGCGTCGATCACGTGTTCGAAGTTGTCGAGCAGCAGGAGCAGGGTGCGATCGCCGATCTGCTCCGCGAGACCGTTCCTAGCCCCGAGCGTTCGCCCGATCGTCTCGACGACGAGGGCCGGCTCGCCCAGGCTGGCAAGGCCGACCCAGAACACGCCGTCCGGGAAACCGCCCACGGCGTCGGCGGCAGCCTCGATCGCAAGGCGGGTCTTGCCCGAACCGCCGGGGCCGGTCAGCGTTACGAGCCGCCCGCCGCCAGCACGGAGTAAGGAGGTGACCTCGGCAACCTCCCGTTCGCGGCCGAGGAAGGACGATCCCGGAATCGGCAGGTTCGTGTTGTTGAGCGTCTTCAGCGGCGGAAACTCGACCAGGCCGAACTGGAAAAGCCGCGCCGGCTCGTCGAAGTCCTTCAGCCGGTGCTCGCCGAGATCGAGAACGTCCTGCCCGTCGACTAGTTCGCGCGTCGCCTGCGAGAGCAATACCTGCCCCCCGTGGCCGGCACTCATGATCCGCGCCGCCTTGTGCACCTCCAGGCCGACGTACTTCGGCGGGTCGACTCCCGGCTCGCCTGTATGGATCCCGACCCGAACTCGGATCGGTGTCTCCGTTAGGCCCGCCATCGCCTCCTCCACCGCGGCCACCGCCTCACCTGCCGTGGCGAAGGCATAGAAGAACCCATCGCCCGCGGTATCGACCTCGTAGCCCGCGTGGCACGCGCAAGCCTCCCGGACGACCTCACGATGCTCGGCCAACGCAGCCTGGTAGCGCTCACGCCCCAGCTCCCGCAACAACCGCGTCGAGCCCTCCACGTCGGTGAAGACCAGCGTTACCGTCCCCGACGGCTGCGCGACCATCGAACCATCATCCGCCCCCGCTGCGGGCAAGACAAGACCAGCCGAATCAACTGGCGCTGGGGCGACGTTCCCACACACTCGCCCAGCCGGCGAGACGACCTGCGTCGTCCAGTCAGACGACAGAACGGGTCAACGGGGCCTCTTCAGGCAGCGGTTGCTTTCTGGTCGAGGTCGTGGACGAGCTGCCTGACGTGCTGGTCGATGTCGTCGCGGATCGGGCGCACCTGCTCGAGCGGCAGGCTCTTCGGGTCGGGGAACTCCCAGCTGATCCGGCGCACCCCGGGGGTGACGGGGCAGACCTCCTCGCTGCAGGTGGAGACGGCGACGTCGGCCCAGGCCAGGTCGTCGGCGTCGAGCTTGTGCGGCACGTGGTCGCTCGCCTCGATCCCGATCTCTTTCAAAGCGTCGACGACCTGCGGATGTGGGGCGGCTCCGGGGTCGCTGCCGGCGCTGCGCGCCTCGTGCCGCTCGCCGGCCAGGCGGCGGAAGAGACGCTCGGCCATCAGCGAGCGGCCGCTGTTGCCGACGCAGACGAACAGGACGTGGCTCACGCCGACTCCTCGGGCACGGCGGCCTGGCTGAGCTTGGCCGGTCGTGGCTGCTCGCCACGGACGAACTGGTAGGCGAGCCCGCCGAGCGAGGCTCCGACGATCGGCGCGAGGATGTAGAGCCAGAGTGCGTGCAGGTCGCCGGAGACGAGCGCCGGCCCGAGCGAGCGGGCCGGGTTCATGGACGCGCCGCTGATGGGGCCGCCGAACATGGCGTCGAGGCCGATCGTGCCTCCGACCGCGATCGCCGCCGCCTCTCCCACTGCTCGCGTGTCGGTGGCGACGGCGAGGATCACGAACATCAGGAACGCGCTCATCACCAGCTCCCAGAGGAAGGACTGACCCTGGGAGCCGGAGGGCAGGGTCGCCCCGGTCTGGGCGATGTTGCCGAGTGAGCCGCGCAGCAGCGCGGCCGCCACGAGCGCACCGACGACCTGTGCTGACCAGTAGGTAAGCGCCCGCGACCAGGGAAAGTGCCGGGTCAGGGCGAAGGCGAAGGTGACGGCAGGGTTGAAGTGAGCGCCGCTGATGTGGCCGACGGCGTAGATCCCGAACATGATCACCAGCCCGAACGTGATCGCGACGCCGACGTGGCCGAGCTGATGCGTCTTCGCATCCACCATCACGGCACCACAGCCCGCGAAGACGAGCGCGAACGCGCCGATCGCCTCCGCCGTCAGCGCCCGCCCGAGCTCGCGGTTCATGCCGCGGCCCGCTCGGCGGGTTCGGCGACGAGGGCGGCAATCCGGTTGAGAACGCCGTCGACGAGCGCGTAGTAGGCGTAGCGGCCGCGCCGTTCGCGCACAATCACACCCGCGTCGACGAGCTGCTTCAGGTGGTAGCTGATGTTCTGCTGCGGCAGCTCCAGCTCGGCCGTGAACTCGCACACGCAGACCGGAGCGCCCGCCCGCACGAGCATGTTCAGGATCTTCAGCCGCTGCCGGTCCGCGACCGAGCGGAGGAGGCGCTCCAGCTCGAGCGCCTCCTGGTCGCCAAGAGACGAACCGGCGACCGGCGTGCAGCAATCGACCGGGAGGCGACGCACAAGGGCATCTTTGTGGAACGACGGGCGGGACGCAAGTGTCGTCACCACCTGCCTCGCTAGTGCGCGTGCAGTTCGTGCACGACCGCGTGGCCGCGACCACGGGCGATCAGCCAGCGGTTGACCGGCACGGTGAGGACGAACGCGATCACGAGGCTGAGGGCGAGGCTCCACCAGAAGAGGCCGTCGGCGAGCCCGGCGGCGAGGGCGCCCGGCACGATCAGGATGAATCCGTTGTCGACGATCTCCATCGTCGCGATCGATACGGTGTCGCTCGCGAAGGCGACGCCGGCGGCAGGTCGGAAGCGCACGCCCGCGCGAAGCACCGGCCCGATCGTGAGCGCGTAGCCGAAGAGGAAGGCAAGCGCTATCGAGACCGCGATCGAGGCGGCGTTGCCCCACCCGAGAGCGGTGGCCAGCACCATGCCGAGTACCTCGCCGATCGCGCAGCCGGTCAGGCAATGTAGGGTCGCCTGGACGGCGCTGCGGGTGAGCGAGCCGGTTTGGCCGTGCACGTCTCTCCTTCCTTGCCATAGGGGCCTATCCGTCAACGTAGAGGCCGCGTCAAGGTAGCGTCGCGCCGGTGAAAGTCCTGAGCGTCGTCGGCAACCGGCCGCAGTTCATCAAGTCGGGCCCCGTCAGTACTGCGCTGCGTGCGGCCGGGATCGAGGAGGTCGGCCTCCACACCGGTCAGCACTGGGATCCCGCGCTCTCCGACGTCTTCTACGAGGAGCTCGGGCTGCCGGAGCCCCACTACCGGCTCGACCTCCACACCGCCGACACGGAGACGATGCGGCCGGCGATCGCCGAGGTTCTCGCCGAGGAGCGGCCCGACTGGACGCTCGTCTTCGGCGACACGAACTCGACCCTCGCGGGAGCGGAGGCCGCGGCGGACGCCGGCATTCCGGTCGCCCACGTGGAGGCGGGCCTCCGCAGCGGCGACCTGTCGATGCCCGAGGAGCACAACCGGATCGCGGTGGACGCAATGGCTGTGCTCCTGCTCTGCCCCGACGAGCGCTCGCGCGAGACACTGCTCGCGGAGGGCGTCCCCGGGCACATCGAGGTCGTGGGGGACGTGATGGCGGATGCCTGCTTCCAGCTGGCGCCGATCGCGCGCGTGCGGTCCCGGATCCTGGCCGAGCACGGCCTCGAGCCCGGCGGCTACGTCGCGGCGACGATCCACCGGGCGGCGAACGTCCGGCCGGAACGGCTGGAGCGGATCGTCGACGGCCTCGGCCGGATCGGCGAGCGCGTCGTCTTTCCGGCGCACCCGCGCACGCGCGGAGTGCTCGGTGACACGCCGCCCAACGTCGAGGTGATCGACCCGGTCGGCTACCTCGACATGGCCGCACTCGTCTCGCAGGCGCGCGTCCTCGTCACCGACTCGGGAGGCCTCCAGAAGGAGGCGTACTGGTACGGCGTCCCCTGCGTGACCGCCCGGCCGTCGACCGAGTGGGTGGACACCGTGGAGCTCGGCGCGAACGCCCTCGTCGACGACGACCCCGAGAAGCTCGCCGCCGCGGTCGCGTCCGCGCGGATGCCCGCGGAGCGACCGCAGCTCTACGGTGACGGGAACGCCGCCGGACGGGTCGCCGCTAGCCTTGCCGCGCATGGCTGACCGCACCGCGTACGAGGTCGCCGTCGTAGGTGCGGGCTACGTCGGCGTGCCGCTCGCAGCGACGTTCGCCGAGGCCGGCTGTCGCGTCCTGCTCGTCGACGTCGTCGAGGACGTCGTCGCTGCGCTCAACCGCGGCGAGTCGCACATCCTCGACGTCTCGAGCGAGCGGCTCGCGCCTCTTGTCGAGCGCGACCTCGTCCACGCGACGACGAGCTACGAGGAGGTGCGCGACGCCGAGGCCGTCTTCATCGCGCTGCCGACGCCTCTCTCCCATCAGCGCGAGCCGGATCTCTCGATCGTGGAGGGCGCGACACACCGTCTCGCGGGGGTGCTGCGCGAGGGTCAGGTCGTCGTGCTCGAGTCGACCACGTGGCCCGGCACGACGCGCGAGGTGCTCAAGCCGATCCTCGAGGAGGGAAGCGGCCTGCGCGCGGGCGAGGGCTTCTTCCTCGCCATGTCCCCGGAACGGGTCGACCCCGGCCGCGAGGACTGGACGACGAAGTCGACGCCGAAGGTCGTCGGCGGCCTCACGCCCGAGTGCACGCGCCGGGCCGCCGCCGTGTACCGCAAGGCCGTCGACACGGTGCACGAGCTCTCGAGCCCCGAGGCGGCCGAGCTGACGAAGCTGCTCGAGAACATCTTCCGCTCGGTCAACATCGCCCTCGTCAACGAGCTCGCGATCCTCTGCGACCGGATGGGGATCGACATCTGGGAGGTCGTCGACGCGGCCGCGACGAAGCCGTTCGGGTACATGCGCTTCAGCCCGGGCCCGGGCCTCGGCGGCCATTGCATCCCGGTCGATCCCTTCTACCTGAGCTGGAAGGCACGGGAGTTCGGCTTCTACACCGAGTTCATCGAGCTCGCGGGGAAGGTGAACGAGGAGATGCCGTACTTCTGCCGCTCCCTCGTCTCGCAGGCGCTCAACCACCACGCGCAGCGCGCCATGAAGGGCTCGCGGATCCTCGTCCTCGGAGTCGCGTACAAGCCCGACATCGGCGATCTCCGCGAGTCGCCCGCGCTGAAGCTCATCTCCTTGCTGCAGAACGCGGGCGCCGAGGTCTCCTACCACGATCCGCACGTCCCGCACATCCACGAGGACGGCGTCGAGCTGTCCTCGGTCGCCTACGAGCCGCAGGCGCACGACTGCGTCGTGATCGTCACCGACCACTCGTCCCTCGACTACGAGCGGCTCGTGGACGAGGCGCTGCTCGTCGTCGATCTCCGCAACGCGACCGGCGAGAAGGGCACCGCCGCGGAGCACGTCTACAAGCTGTGACGCTGCGAGTCGGTCAGGTCGGGCTCGGCTACTGGGGACGGAACCTCGCGCGTGTCTTCGACGACGTCGCCGACCTCACCTGGCTGTGCGACGCGAGCGAGGCGTTGCAGGAGGAGTTCTCCCGCCGCCATCCGAGCGCGCGGGTGACCGGCGATTTCGACGAGCTGCTCGCGGCCGACGACGTCGAGGCCGTGGTGATCGCGACGCCGGTGCCGACGCACTACCCGCTCGCGCGCGCGGCGCTCGAGGCGGGCAAGCATGTGTTCGCCGAGAAGCCGCCGGCGATGCGCGTCGCGGAGATGGAGGAGCTGATCGGCCTCGCCGAGGCACGAGGCCTCGTCCTCATGCCGGGCCACCTCCTGCTCTACCACCCGGCCGTGCAGAAGCTGAAGGAGCTCGTCGAGGACGGTGAGCTCGGCGAGGTGCTCGTCGTCTACGGCAACCGGCAGAACCTCGGCAAGATCCGCAAGGACGAGAACGCGCTCTGGTCGCTCGGCGTCCACGACCTGTCGGTGATCCTGTACCTGATCGGCGAGGAGATCGCCGAGGCGGCCGCGCACGGCGACGCGTTCCTCAACGAGGGGGTCGAGGACGTCGTCTTCTGCTACCTGCGCTTCGCCTCCGGGAAGATCGCGCACATGCACCTGTCCTGGCTCGACCCGCACAAGATGCGACGCCTTACGGTCGTCGGGCGCGACAAGATGGCCGTCTTCGACGACATGGAGCTCGACCGGAAGATCACGGTCTACGACAAGGCGCCGGAGCAGCCCGCGGACAACTACGGCGAGTGGCGGACGCGAACGGGCGACATCTTCAGCCCGAAGGTCGCAAACGACGAGCCATTGAAGCTCGAGTGCCAGCACTTCGTGCGGCTCGTGCAGGAGGGCTGGGACGGGCGCGAGATGCGGGACGGGCTCGAGGTCGTGCGCGCGCTCGAGCTCCTGACGGAGAGCCTCCGCGGTGACTGAGCCGGAAGTCCATCCCACCGCGATCGTCTATCCGGGCACGGTGCTCGGCGAGGGTGTGAAGGTGCTCGAGCACGCGGTCGTCGGGAAGCAGCCCTCGCTCTCGCCGCGTTCGACGGCGAAGCGGGAGGATCTGCCGCCCGCGGAGATCGGCGACGGGACGATCGTCTCAACCGGCGCGGTGGTCTTCGCCGGAGCAACCGTTGGAGCGCGCGTGATCCTCGGCGACCAGTCGTGCGTGCGGGAGCGTGTAACCGTCGGCGACGACGTAGTCATCGGCCGCGGCTCGCTCGTCGAGAACGACACCACGATCGGGGCGATGACGAAGATCCAGGCCGAGGCGTACATCACCGCCTACTCGACGCTCGAGGATCACGTCTTCATCGCGCCGTGCGTCGTCACGACGAACGACAACTTCATGGGCCGCACCGAGCGGCGCCACGACCTGATCAAGGGGCCGACGATCCGGCGCGGGGCGCGGGTCGGAGGCGGCGCCGTCCTCCTGCCCGGCGTCGAGATCGGCGAGGAGGCGTTCGTCGGCGCCGGCGCCGTCGTGACGAAGAACGTCGAGCCGCGCGTCATCGTGGTCGGCAACCCGGCGCGCGTGATGCGGCCCGTCCCCGACGACGAGCTGCTCGAGAACCAGTAAGGGCTAGCGGCTCTTGCTCAGGTGCAGCGTGTACCGGCCGCTGCCCTGGGTGGCACGCACGAGGACGGAGTACCAGCCCGCCCTGCGGGCCCGGAAGGCGACCCGCTCCTTCTTCCCCGAACCGCCGGCCTTAGCAACTGTCGCGGGCCGCCGCGTGCTGTCGCCCCACACGGAGAGGGCGACTGTCGCCCGGCGCGAGCGCACCAGCGCCTCGAGCCGCTGGCCGCGCTCGAGCTTCACCCGGTAGAAGTCCTTCGGGTCGTCCCAGTAGTCGACTGTCGCCTTCACGACGGGCGCGCTCCCTCCCAGCGCGGGGGCCTGCGAGAGCTTGTCGTTCGGCTCGAGCCGGTCGGCGGGCGGAAGGGGCGCGCCGGAGTTGAGCGCGGCGACCGCCTTCTGGACATCGAGACTGCCCCAGCCGCTGAACTTGTCGCGTCCGGCCGGACAGCCCGGGCAGCCGGACGCGGGATAGACGTCGTCTGCGCTCCGCTCGAGAATCGTGGTCACCTGGTTGCTCTTGAGGGACGGGTCGAGGCCCAGCAGGAGGGCAGCGGCGGCCGAGACCTGCGGCGCGGCGAAGGAGGTGCCCTCGGGCCGGTGGTAGTCGCCCGACGCGCAGTCGGTGTAGCCCTGGAGGGTGCAGCCCTTCTGCTGGCTCGTCAGCGCGGTCGGGAAGGTGGAGAAGATGCCGACTCCGGGCGCGGCGATGTCGACGAAGGTCGGATCCTGGTCGGAGAAGTCGGGCACGTTGCCCGAGCGCGTCAGCGCCCCGACGCCGAGCACGTGCGGCAGCGCCGCCGGCCAGCTCGCGTAACCCCACGGTGTCGCGTAGGCCTCGTCGGCGTTGCCGACCGCAGCGACCACGACGACTCCCTTCTTCACCGCGTACGCCACGGCCTGCGCCTCGGCCGCCGAATACGTGTCGAGGGCGGGATCGAGCGGATCCCGCACGGCGCCGAAGCTGAGATTGATCACCCGCGCGCCCTGGTCGGTGGCCCACCGGATTGCCGCCGCCTCGGCCTTCAGCGGGATCGTGCCGTCGGGAGCGACGACCTTCGCGACGAGCAGCTGGGCCTTGTACGCGAGGCCGACGACTCCGGCCTGGTTGAGACCACCCGCGATCTCGCCCGCGACGATCGTGCCGTGTCCCTGAGAGTCCGTGCACGGGTTGCCGCCGACGAAGCTCTTCTTCGCGGCGATCTGTCCCTGGAAGTCCGGCAGGGAGCAGTCGACCCCGGAGTCGACGATGGCGACCTTCACCGCGTCGAGCTCCGGCGGGGTCGTCCAGGCGTCGAACGCGTGGTCCTGCCCGAGGTACCACTGCTTCCCGTAGAACGCGTTCGACGGCGTGAAAGCCGCAGCAGAAGACGCCGCGACCAGCGCGGCCGCCGCAGCAACGGGCAGCGCAAGCCTCAGCTTCACCACCGCACGGTAGCGCAGGAGGATCAGCCTGTCTGCACGCGGATCCGCACGAACGCCGCCGCATCCTGCGTCGTCGCCAGCCGGAAGTCGGTCGTCACCCGGGGCTTGACGGCGAAGTGGAAGGCGCCGGTCTTGCGGGCCGGAACGACCTTCCTGAGCTGCTTCCAGGGCGTCCCGCGGGTCCGCTCCTGCACGACGACGCCGCGGATGCCGCGCACGACGCCCGACAGCCGGACCCTCGTGCCGGGAGCGATCTGCGGATTCGGAGACGGAGCCTGGAGCGACATGACGCCGACGCTGAACCACGTCGAGCGAAGGCCGAGCGCCGACTCCACCGTGCTGCCGCCGACGGATGTCGTGCTCTGCGTCCCGCGCGAGACCGACGCGATCGTGAGGGTCTTCACACGCCGCGACGCGTTACGCGCGACGGTCGCGTCGACGACGCGGCCGGTCACGCCGAGCGCGCTCCCGAGCGTCTTCGCCGTGACCGCCACGGGGCCCCAGTTGTGGTACGGGGAGATCGTGTCGTACGGGTCCTTCACCGAGACGAGATAGGGCCGGCCCGGGGAGCCGAAGGCGTCTGCCGCCGACTGCGTCCATCCGCCGGTGCTCGACGAGAAGAGCGTGTCCGCCACCTGGCCGCCGAAGAACAGGACCTCGCCGTCGGTCGCGTCCACTGCCTCGGTCGAGGCCGGCTTCTCGACCGAGATGCCAAGGTAGGCCTGGCTGCGACCGTCCGCGTAGACGTCGAACGGCGCACCCGCGCGGCGGTTGGCGAGCGCGTACGAGCGCGCCGCGACCGCCTGCGCCTCGAGCGCGGCGGGGAGCCAGCCCGACGGCATCTCCGCCGGCACGACCCCGTACAGGTACTGCTCGAGCGGCAGCGTGTTGATCGCACGGAGCTTGCCGCCCGCGACGTCGACGACGATCTGCCCGCGGTAGGCGCGGCCGAGGCTCAGCGTCGATCCTCCGGCCGGGGAGAAGGTGAGCGGCGCCGGCAGCGCCTGCGCCGGCCCGCCGTCGACAGGGAGCTCGAGCTTCGGCGTGAGCGTCGTGCTGCCCGCCGGAAGTATGTGGTCGACCCCGTTCCCGTCCTCGAGCGTGATCGGCCGGCCGGAGGAGATCGTTAGCGTCTTCTTCCCGCTCGCGAGCAGCACCCGGATCGAGGTGGTCATCGTCTGGCCGGGGAACGTGCCGGGGTAGTAGGCGGCGAGAATCTGCTGGTACGTGTAGCCCTGCTGCGCGTAGCCATAGGCGCCCCACTGCCCCATGCCGACGCCGTGCCCCCAGCCGTGGCCGGTGACGAGGAAGAGTGCGCCGGAGCCGTTGGGCGCGACGAACTGCCGGCTCGAGGAGCGCGCCGCTGACGACGCCGCGACGACCGTGAGGGCGAAGAGGAGAACAGCGAGGGCGAGGGCGGAGCGAACCAGGACGTCGCTGAGGTTAGCCAGTCCGTCCGTGGAATCTGTAAAATCCCCTCGACATTTGCGAGGCGACGAAGCCTCGGTCTCCACACTGGGTGGCGACCGGGGCTTTTCGCGTTTTTGGACAACAGAGTCAGGAGGGAGAATGGCGTACGTGGAGAGCAGGGACCGCGCGACATCGAACCCGGAGACGCGCAAGGAGGTGCTCGCGGAGATCGAGTCCCGCGGCATCGAGGACGTGCTCCTCTGGTTCACCGATCTCGAGGGGCACCTCAAGAGCTTCGCCATCACGCTCGGCGAGGTCGAGGGAGCGCTCGACGACGGGATGGGCTTCGACGGCTCGTCGATCACCGGCTTCAACGCGATCGAGGAGTCGGACATGGTGGCCATCCCGGACCCCGAGACGTTCCGGGTTCTGCCCGACGGCCAGACGGCACGGATGATCTGCGACGTCGTCACGCCGGACGGCAAGCCGTACGCCGGCGATCCGCGCTACGCGCTGCGCCGCGCGCTCGAGCGGATGGAGGCGATGGGGTTCGACACGTTCAACGTCGGCCCCGAGGCGGAGTACTTCCTGTTCAAGGACGAGAGCGGGACCGAGACGCTCGACGAGGGCGGCTACTTCGCGCAGACGACGATGGACGCGGCTACCGGCGTGCGGCGCGACACGATCCGCGCGCTCGAGTCGATGGGCATCCCGGTCGAGTACCACCACCACGAGGTCGGCCCGTCGCAGCACGAGATCGACATCCGCTTCGCGGGCGCGCTCGACATGGCCGACTACATGCTCACGTACCGGCTCGTCGTGAAGGAGGTCGCGAAGCAGCACGGCTACCACGCGACCTTCATGCCGAAGCCGCTCTTCGGCGAGAACGGCTCGGGCATGCATACCCACCAGTCGCTCTTCACCGACGGCCGCAACGCGTTCTTCGACGAGGACGACAAGTGGCACCTCTCCGGCGTGGCCAAGGCCTTCATCGCGGGCCAGCTCCGGCACGCCCGCGAGCTGTCCGCGGTCTTCGCGCAGTGGGTCAACTCCTACAAGCGGCTCGTCCCGGGATTCGAGGCGCCGGTGTACGTCGCGTGGTCGCAGCGGAACCGCTCCGCGCTGATCCGGATCCCGCTCTACAAGCCGGGCTCCGAGCAGGCGACCCGCGCCGAGATCCGCTGTCCCGATCCGGCGTGCAACCCGTATCTCACCTTCGCGGCGCTCCTGCACGCGGGGCTGGAGGGGATCGAGAAGGGCTACGAGCTGCCCGAGCCGATGGAGACGAACCTCTACCACCTGACCGCCGAGCAGCGGCGCGAGCGGGGCATCGTCTCGCTCCCCGAGACCCTCGGCGAGGCGATCGACGAGCTCTCGCAGTCGGAGCTCATGCGCAAGGCACTCGGCCCGCACATCTTCGACCGCTACGTGGAGCTGAAGCGGAAGGAGTGGGACGAGTACCGCGTCCAGCTCACCGACTGGGAGATGAAGAAGTACCTGGCGGTCCTGTAGCCGCCTCTCCTTGAATCTCCTGCTCCTCCCCTGTTAGATCCGAGGTCGGTCAATTGGGGAGGAGCAGGATGCGTAGAGAAGGTTCCGTCACCGCGGTCTCGTGGATTCCGTCGGAGGCGATCGAAGGACTGCCGAAGCTGCCGTTCGAGTTCGGCGTCGGCCACTACGACGAGCCGCCGCCCGATCGCCTCTCGTACGGCGACCTCGCGCGGCTCTGCGACGACGACCGGTTCCGCGAGGCGAACCAGCTGAAGGCGTGGATCGAGGTCGAGGACGGCAAGATCGTCGACGCCGGCTACGAGGGAGGCGGTCTCGTCGGCTCGACGACGTTCCGCTTCGGGCCGAAGGCGATCATCGTCCCGGGAGTGCCGTTCGAGGTTCTCCGTTCCGAGCCCGAAATTTCCGAGGACCGCGTCCGGTTCGTGCAGACCGTCGGCGGACGCGCGGGCTTCCCGGCGCCGCGCCGGGTCAGCGGCCGGCCGCTGTTCCGCATCCACTCGGCAACGGCGTGGACGACGCTCGCACTCACGCTGCACGCAAACGGTCGCGTCGAGTACGAGCTCATCGGGGCGAGCCCGTTCCCGCGCCACTGGATCTACGACGACGACGGCGTCCTGGCGCAGAAGAGCGGCACGGTCGACTTCAAGACGTGGTACCGCGACTCCCACGGCGACAACACGCCGTGGGGTGACGTCGAGTCGCCGGCGGTCGTCGCTGCGGTCGAGACGGCGATGGAGCGGGAGCTCTCGCGCATCCTCCTCACCGGTGACCAGAAGCTCGCGCGGCGGAAGCTGGACGAGGGCGACACGCTGGTGGAGCAGGGCGCGGAGGGCGACGACCTCTTCCTCCTCCTCGACGGCGTGCTCGCGGTCGAGGTCGACGGCGAGCAGCTCGCGGAGATGGGGCCCGGCACGATGCTCGGCGAGCGCGCATCGCTCGAGGGCGGCGTGCGCACCGCGACGCTGCGCGCGGTCACGCCCTGCCGGGTCGTCGTGATCCCGTCGGAGCTCGTGACGGAGCGGGAGCTGGCGGCGCTCGCCGCCGACCGGCGGCGCGAGGGCGAGCCGGCCTGACCTGAGCTGAGCAGCGGCGGACGGAGCCGATCCGTCCGCCGCTGCCCGCATCGTTTCGGGAGTGAGCGGGCTCGCCTCGCCCTTTCTCCTCCTGATCTTCCTCGCCGCCGCGGCCGCCACGTGGATGACCGGCATGGCGCTCTCGAAGACGACGGACGCGCTCGACGCGAGGCTCGGGCTCGGCGACGAGCTCGGCGGGCTGATCCTGCTCTCAATCGCGGGGAGCCTGCCGGAGCTCGCGATCACGATCTCGGCGGCGGCGCAGGGGAACCTCAAGCTCGCCGCCGGCAACCTGATCGGTGGGATCGCGATCCAGACGATGGTGCTACTCGTCTGCGACTTCGCGGCAGGCCCGACGCGTCCGCTCACGTACCTCGTCGGTGCGTTGACTCCGGTACTCGAGGGGCTCCTAGTCGTCGTCGTCGTTGCAGTCGTGGGGATGGGAGCGCTGCTCAAGCCCTCCGTCGCGATCGCGGGTCGCATCAGCCCGGCCTCACTCGCAATCGTCGCGGTCTGGGTTGTGGGGCTCTATGTCATCAACCGGTCGCGCAAGGACCCGCGCTGGAAAGTCGAGATGCCCGGCAGCGAGCCCGGCCGCCCACATCGCCGCGTCCCTCACGAGAAGAGAGCGCATCCCTACGCCGGCGCTTCGACGCGACACGTGGCGCTGCTCTTCGGCCTCGCGTGCGCAGTGACGCTCGTCGCCGGTGTCTTCCTCGAGGCGAGCGGCAACGACCTTGCGAACCGGCTCGGTCTGAACGGCGTGATCTTCGGCGCCACCGTCCTCGCGGCTGCGAGCGCCCTGCCCGAGATCAGCTCCGGCGTCGCCGCGGTCGCCCTAGGGGACAATGCGCTCGCCATCGGTGACATCTTCGGCGGCAACGCCTTCCAGGTCTGCCTCTTCCTCGTCGCGGACCTCGTCGCCGGCAAGCCCGTTCTCCCACAGGCCGGTCATCTCAACGCGTGGCTCGGCGGCCTCGGTGTCGCGCTGACGGCGATCTACGGCTTCGGGGTGATCGGTCGCCCACTCCATTGCCGCTTCCGGTTAGGCCCGGACTCGCTCCTTGCACTGGCCGTTTTTGGACTCGGCGTGGCCGGAATGTTCTTCATCCAGCCGGGCTAGCCAGGTTGCCAGACCATAAGCGCGAGTATCGCGAGCAGCATGAGCCCGCTCGCGTAGCTCGCCCATAGCGGCCCGCGTGCGGCGACGAGGGCACGCAGCTCGAGATTCGGTGCGTCGCCCTCCGCTGCTAGCCGCTCCGCGAGGTGCCGTGCCTCCCGTGCCGTCCTGCCGCCGTAGCCGCCGAGCGCCATGCCCGCGACCCAGAGTCCCAGCGCAGCCTGGATCCACGCCGGCGAGAAGCCGAGCCCCTCGTGCTGGGCCAGCGCGATCCCGAAGCCGAGCGTGAGGAGTGCGCCGACGCCGACGAGCGCAGCACCCGCGGGCGCGAGGCGCAACAGCGCATGCACCTCGCTCGGCCGCTCACGGCGGATCGCAGCGAACTGGAGAATCCCCACCACGGCCGCCCCGGCGAAGAAGCTGACCGCACCGAGCAGGTGGAAGAAGAGCAGGACGTGGGTGAGCGCCACGACACTCCTACGATAGGCACGTGCAGGCGACCGACCGCCATCTGCGGCTGCTGACGGAGACGATCGCCGCGGTCAACTCGACGCTCGACCTCGGGGAGGTGCTGCACCTCGTCGCCAACGAGGTCGCCGCCGCGCTCGACGCCGACGCGTGCTTCGTCTACCTCTACGACGAGGCCGCCGGCGAGCTCGTCCTCCGCGCGACCCACGGCACGCCGCTCGACGAGATGACGCGCCGCCCGCGCCTGCGCCCCGGCGAGGGGATCACCGGCACGGCGGCCGCCGAGCGCCGTCCCGTCTCGATCGCCGCGAGCGCTCACCTCGACCCGCGCTGGAAGGAGTTCCCGAACCTGCCCGAGTCGGAGTTCGAGTCGATCCTCGCCGTCCCGATCCTTGCGCGCGAGCAGCTCGCCGGCGCGCTCAACGTCCGCACCCGCGAGCCGCGCGAGTTCCGGGCGGACGAGATCGAGCTCCTCGAGGCGATCGCGAGCCAGGTCGCGCAATCGATCGTTCACGCCCAGCTCTACGCCGAGGCGCAGCGGCGCGTCGCCGAGCTCGAGGCGCTGGCGAAGATCTCCGAAGCCGTCTCGGAGTCCCTTTACCTCGAGGAGTCGCTCGAGGCGATTGTGAAGACGACGATGGACGCGGTGCACGCGACCGGCGCGGCGCTCGTGCTCGAAGACGGGCGGATCGCCTGGCCCGAGGGACGCGCAGGCGGCTACGCCGTCCGCACCCCGCTGCGCTGGAAGCGCCGCGAGATCGGACAACTCGTCGCCGACCGGGACACGCCGTTCACCGACGAGGAGCGGGCGCTGCTCGAGGCGATCGCCCACCACGCCGCGGTTGCACTCGAGCACGGGCGCGCCGTGATGCGCGGTGTCCTCGCCCAGGAGATCCACCATCGCGTGAAGAACAACCTCCAAACCGTCGCCTCGCTCCTGCGGCTGCAGGCGCGCGCCGAAGGAGTCGACCCGCGCGAGGCACTCGAGCACTCCGTCAACCGGATCCTCGCCATCGCCGCCGTGCACGAGGCGCTGACGGAGCAGCGGGAGGAGGACGTCGAGCTGGCCGAGCTGATCGACCGGCTGCGGGCGATGCTCGTCCAGGGCCTCGCCGGCGGACGCGACGTCCAGGCGCGGCTCGAGCCGGTCTCGCTGGCCGGGAGCCGCGCGACGGCGCTCGCCCTCGTCTTCTCCGAGCTGCTCCAGAACGCGCTCGAGCACGGGGCCGGGACGGTGAGGATCGAGCTCGCCCGGCGGGACGGCGACGTCGTCCTTGCGATCGCCGACGAGGGCTCGGGCGCCGACGGCACGTCGAGCGGCACCGGGCTCTCGATCGTCCGCGCGCTCGTGGCGGACGAGCTGCAGGGCCGCTTCGCGCTTGCGGGCGCGCGTGCCGAGGTGGTGTTCCCGGCGTGAGCGAGTGGTCGGAGGTGCTGATCCACGTGCGCCGCGGGGACGAGTTCCTCGTTGCGCACCGCTCGCCCGACAGCGGCGGCTACTGGCACACGATCGCCGGTGGAGTCGAGCCGGGCGAGGCGTTCCACGTCGCTGCCCTGCGCGAGCTGCGCGAGGAGACCGGCCTCGAGACGGACGCGCTGCAGCCGCTTGGCGAGTTCGCCTACACGCGGGAGGCATGGGAGGAGAAGCCCGGCCTCCGCGTCCACGTGGAGGCGTTCCTCGTCGACGTCGAGCACGGCTGGGAACCGGAGCTCAACGAGGAGCACGACGAGTACCGGTGGCTGGAGCGCGACGAAGCGGCCGAGCTCCTCTTCTGGCCCGAGCCCGCCGCCCTGTTGCGGTCGCTGCCATGAGGGAAGCGCCGCCGCCCTACCGCGGGGAAGGGAGGCATGCGCTCTGGCACGTGAGCGAGGACGACTCGATCCGCCGCTTCGAGCCACGCGACGGGAAGATCTGGGCGATCGGAACCAGGCTGCTCCCTCTCTACTGGTTCCCGCGCGACTGCCCACGGGCGACTTTCTGGGCCGAGTCCGAGACCACCGGACGC
Organism: Gaiellaceae bacterium; assembly: GCA_035706005.1. Taxonomy (GTDB): domain Bacteria; phylum Actinomycetota; class Thermoleophilia; order Gaiellales; family Gaiellaceae; genus Palsa-739. Next base: position 37,061 of record DASSVO010000028.1, read on the forward strand.
GATCTCGAGCGCTTTCTCGGCGGCGACCGGTCACGCCGCGTCCACGCCGTCGAGCCGGAGTGGCTCGAACGGATGCGGACGCAGCGGGTCGTCGCCTATCGCATGCCCGAGGAGACGTTCGTCGAGAACGAGGACCGCTTCTGGATCTCGGCCGACCCGGTCGAGCCGCTCGACCGTGTTGAGCTCGGTGACCTGGTCGCCCGCCACGACGCCGCCGCGATCGAGCTTCGCACCGAGGAGGACTTGCTCGGCTTCTGGGACGAGGTCGTCGGATCGAGCCTCGGTTACAGCGGGATCCGTCTCCGCAACGCGAGGATGCCCGCGTGAGGATCCTGGTCGCCGAGGACGAGACGATCATCCGGCTCGACCTGCGTGAGCTGCTCGAGCGCGCGGGCTACGAGGTGTGCGCCGAGGCGAAGGACGGCGAGGAGGCGGTGGAGCTTGCGCGCTCCCGGCAGCCGGACCTCGCCGTGCTCGACGTGAAGATGCCGAAGCTCGACGGGATCGAGGCGGCCCGGCGAATCCTCGACGAGCGGCCGATCCCGATCGTGATGCTGACCGCGTACGGACAGGAGGAGCTCGTCTCGCGCGCCGTCGAGGCCGGCGTCTTCGGCTACCTCGTGAAGCCGTTCCGCGAGCAGGACCTCGTGCCGGCGATCGCAGCCGCGCGCGCGCGGCACGACGAGCTGCAGGCGGTGCGGGCGGAGGCCGAGTCGCTCTCCGACGCGCTCGCGGCGCGGAAGGTGATCGAGCGGGCCAAGGGGCTCCTGATGGAGAAGGAGCAGCTCAGCGAGGAGCAGGCGTTCGCGCGGCTGCGCAAGGCGAGCCAGGCCTCCGGCCGGCCGCTCAAGGTGATCGCCGAGGCGGTGATCGCGACGCTCGCCGCAGAACAGTGAGCGCCGAGCACCCCAACGCCGCTCTCGTCCGGCGCCTCTTCGCCGCGTTCGGCAAGGACGCGATGGCGATCTCAGCCGCGCTCGGCCGCGACGTCGTCTGGCGGGTCCCCGGCAACACCGTGATGAGCGGCCAGTACGACGGCCGGCGCGCGGTGGTCGAGTTCCTTCGTCGCACGGGAGTCGAGACCGGAGGCACCTATCGCAGCCGCCTCCACACGGTGTTCGCGGACGACGACTGGGCCGTGGCGATCTACCGCGCGACCGGGAGTCGCAACGGGATCGACCTGGACGTCGAGCAGGCGCTCGTGATCCGGATCGTGGACGGGCTCGTGCACGACGTGACGGCGGTGCCCCTCGACTCCGCCTTCGAGCGCTTCTGGGCCTGAGCTACTGGACGACTTTCGCGTACGGAACCGCGTGCGCCGGCGCATGCGCCCGCACCCGTTCGTTCCAGCGCGACAGGGTCGCCTGCGTCCATCCCTGCCCGACCACCACGTCTTTCTCCGCCACCGGAAGGTGCAGGCGTCCCGGTCGCGCGAACAGCGTCTCGACCTCTCGTAGGCCCTGCTCTGCACGAGTCATGCGTACCCCGACGACTTTGCGGCCGCCGAACGTGCCGGAGACGCGAACGGTCTTGCCTCCGAGGTCGAGGCCCCCGACGAACGAGGAAAGCGTGACCTCGGCGGCGATGTCCGCATACGCCCTGTTCGAATGCGCCACCGAGATCCAGCGGCCGGCGTAGCGAGCCGCGCCGGGCGCCGGGAGCTCCATGTACGTGTTGAGCGTGAAGGCATCCCCGCGGATGTACGCCGTCCTCTTCACGACGACCACCGTGACGTGGCCGGTCTTCCCGCCCCGCGTGAACGTGATTCGCTGGATCCCGCGATCGGTGGCTGCGTCCCCGACGATCTGCGTCCGCACCGGACCGACGCTGGTCCCGACGTAGTGAACCGAGTGCTGCGCCCGCGCGGCAGCGAGGATCGAGAGCCGAAGGGCCTTCGGCGACTGGGCGGCGAAGGACGCCGCGGCACCTGCTGCGGCTCCGGCGACGACGAGCAGGACAACTCCGAGCCGGCCCACGGACGCAGCGTACCGCGAAAACTACGCCGGTTCCGCGAGGCCGCCCGTCTCCGACGCCGTCAGGGCGGTCCCGCAGTAGCGGCACTTCGTCGCCTCGAGGGGCAGGCCGTCCGAGAGGCAGGCGGGGCACGCCTTCGTCGGAGGAGGCTCCGTGAACACGGCCACGCCGCGCCGCCGCGAATACGTCCGGTAGGGCACGACGATCGCGAAGTACACGACGAGCATGAAGACGATGAAGTAGATGACGGCCGACACGAAGGCCCCGAGCTTGACGTGCTGCCCGCTCACGGTGAAGCCGAGCCCGTTCGTGCCGCCGCCGCCGGCGGCATTGACGAGCGGCGTGATCACGTCGTCGGTGAAGGCCTTGACGAGCGTGCTGAAGGCGAGCGCTATCACCAGGCCGACGGCGACGACGACGAGGTCGCCTTGCATGAGGAAGTTCTTGAAGCCGCGCAACGCGGACATGGCCGCTCCTTTCCTAGAGGCGGTAGAGCCGCCG
>DASSVO010000029.1:0-31302 GCA_035706005.1 Gaiellaceae bacterium
TCCAGGAAGAGACGGCGCAGCGTGCCCGCGTAGCGCGAGTAGCGGGCGAAGAGTGCGCCCTTGACGGTCTCGGGCAGGTTGACGAGCGCGAAGACCGGGCGGTCGAGGTTCGTGAAGTGCGGAGCGAGCCGCGCGAGCTCCTCCTCCGTGAACTGCTCGACCGGGTATGTCACCGTCTGCACCGTGGACAAGGGATCGCCCACAGTAAACCGCGTCTCGGTCGGCACCTCGGGCTGGTCGTATCCGACGTGGCGACCGGGCTTCTACCCCGCCGGCCTCGATCCATCGGGCTTCCTCGCGTTCTACGCGCAGCGCTTCGCGACGGTCGAGCTGAACACGACCGGCTACCGGCTGCCCGCGGAGGACCAGTTCCGCCGCTGGGCCGAGCAGGCGCCGGACGGGTTCGAGTTCGCGCCGAAGCTGCCCGGCGATCGGCTACGCGGGCTCGACACGTTCGAGTCCCGCGTGCGGGGGCTCGGCGACCGGCTCGGTCCGGTGAGGATCTCGTTCAAGAAGGCGCGCGACGAGGGTGCCCTCGAGCTCCTGCTCGGCTCGCTCGACCCCTCGTTGCGTCTCGCGTTCGACCTCGAGCATCCGTCGTGGGACGGGATCGAGCCGCGGCTCGCGGACGCGGGCGCCGTCCGCGTGGGCGACCTCGACCATCCGGCGCCGTTCCGCTACCTCCGCCGTCGCGAGGCACCCGACGCGGCGTTCGCAGCGGCCGTGGCCGCAGTTCGCGAGCCCGTCTACGTCTACTTCCGCCACGACGACGAGCCGACGGCGCCGGCGCTTGCGGTGCGGCTGCTCGAGCTCCTGGCGGCGACCTAGGACGCTGCGCGCAGCGCGGCGACGCGCATCTGCGCAACCTTCTGCGGCGTGCTCGCGTCGCGCGACCACGTCGGCCACGAGTAGGGCGTCCCGGTCTTGAGCGGACAGCCGATGGTGCAGCCGAGCCTGGGGCCCGCAGACGTCGTCGAGAAGAGGCCCGAGAGGAGCCGGCGCACCGCGGCGTCTCCGTGCTTGTGCCGGACGGCGTCGAGGATCTCCCAGTCCTCGATGCCTTCGCGCAGCACCTCGAGCCGGGCGCTCGCGATCGGGCCGTCACGGCCCGGATAGACGAGGACGTACGAGCCGGCTTCCTTGTCGTTCGAGTCGAGCGGATTGCCCTTCGAGTACGTCGTCGTCCCCTGTCCGTAGAGGAGCCCGGTGATCCCCTCGAGGGCTACCCAGTCGACGAAGAGCCGTGGATCGGAGAGGGGCTCGGTCGCCGTGAAGCCGGGCGTCGAATGGGAGGCGGCGTCGTAGGTGTACGCCCAGATCTGCCTGCCGCGATGACGCGCTGCGTTGACGAGCCTCAGGTTCTGCGTGGCGTGCGAGACGCCCCGCCGCGACTGGGCCGGATTCGTGTACTGGCCGTAGTAGCGGCTAGCGAGCACGACCCAGGCGTCGACGTCGTCCTTGCCGCCGTTCCAGAGGAAGCGGTTCTCTGCCGTCGGCCGCCCGGTGACGATGACGTGGCTGCCCGCGAAGCACGCGTGGGCCTCCTTCGCCTGCTTCTGGACGACCTTGTAGCGTGTCAGCCCCGGCTCGTCCATGCCCCACAGGTACGGGTAGGAGTCGAGCCAGCCGTGCTTCTGCCAGAAGCCGTGCACGGAGCGGAGGTACCTGCACCATCTCTGCGGCTTGAACGGAGACATGCCGCCGACGTACGTGCTCGGAGACCAGCGGTTGTTCGAGACCGGGATCCACATCGAGGCGAAGCGCCCGGGCTCGCCCGCGGCGGTGACCATCTCCCCCGCCTTGTCGAGCCACCAGCGCCTGTTGCTCGTGTACCCGGACCGCTGGTTCGGGTTGCCGTAGCCCCAGTTGTTCGGCGAGAGCCGGTAGGAGGCGAAGAAGCTGAAGAGCCCCGGGAGCGAGTCCTGCGGCGAGACGCCGTAGAGCTCGCTCACCTTCGCGCCGTACGACTGCGGCGAGAAGTTGAATGCCGTCAGCAGGCTCCCAGCCGCCTCGTTCGGGCGCGGCAGCGTCACCGGAGCGACCGTGACGGTGATCGGGACGGAAGCACGGTTCCCGTCGGCGACGACCACAACGGAGCCGCTGTACGTGCCCGCCGCGGTGCCATCCGGGACCGTGACCTGGAGCCAGACCGGCTGGTTCGTGTGCTCGGTCGAGCGTGGCGAGCCGTCCCAGGGCAGGAGCGCGTCGGGGACGGGCGTCCCGCCGACCGAGACGTAGTGGGCGAAGAAGAGCTTCAGCTGGAGCGGCGCGGCGATCGTGAGCGATGCGATCGCGACCTTCTGCGCCCCGCGCACGAGAATCGTGGCGTCGTCGACTGCGCCGATCGGCATCGCGAGCGACACGGCGGACGCGGCATGAGCCGGAGCAGCCGACGAGGCGGCGAACGTCGTCCCCGACGGATAGACCCCCATCGTTGCCTGTGTCGAGCGCGCGGCGCCGGCCCCTGCACTGACGGCGAGGACCACGGCGGCGAGAGCGCCCGCGAAAACGAACCGCATGACCCCCTGCATCGGCGTACGACTTGTAGCACTTAAATCTCAGAACTGGGTTGCCGCGCCGACGTGCTGCTCGTACGCCCCGCTCGCGACGATGTCGGCGAGCTCGGAGACCGCGTGCCTCACCTCGTCCTCCGTGTTGAAGAAGTGCGGGCCGAGCCGGATCCCTCCTACAGGATCCGGACGAAAGTCGCAGACGATCCCGCGCTCGCCGAGCTCCCGGTGGCAGGCGGCGTGGTCGGGTGTGGAGACGGTGACGGTGCCGCCCCGCCGCTCCTGCTCGCGCAGCGAGACCACCTCGAGCCCCGCGTCGTCGCACAGCTCGATCAGGAGCTGCGTGAGCGCGAGCGAGCGCTCGCGAATCCGCGGGACGCCGATCTCCTCGATCACGTCGTAGCCCGCAGTCGCCGCGTAGAGCGCCGGCACGTTCGGCGTGCCTGTGAGGAAGCGGCGGGTGCCGGTCGCGTACTCGAGCTCCGGCTCGAAGGCGAACGGCCGGGCGTGCGCCTGCCAGCCGACGAGCGTGGGCTCCAGCCGTTCCGCGACGTCGGGCCGCACGTAGAGCCAGCCGGCGCCGGGACCGCCGCAGAGCCACTTGACGCTGCCGCCGACGGCGAAGTCGACGCCGAGCGCGGTGAGGTCGAAGTCGACGACGCCGGCCGACTGGTAGCAGTCGAGCACCACGTGCGCGCCCGCCTCGTGCGCGCGGCGGACGATCGGCTCGACGTCCTGGATCTCGCCGTTCTTGAAGAGGACGTGGCTGATCGGGACGAGCAGCGTCCGCTCGTCGATCGCATCGGCGACGGCGGCGTCGTCCTCGACCGCGACGATCTCGAGGTCGGGCTGCGCCTGGTAGAGGTAGCGAACGGACGGGAAGTTCGCCTCCTCGTAGACGATCCGGTTGCGTTCGCCCGCCCGCGCGAAGCACGAGAGGACGATCGCCTCGGCGACGGTCACGTTCTGGTGCATGACGATCGAGCCGGCGGGCGCGCCGAGGATCCGGCCGAGCTGGTCGCCGACCGTGACCGGCATCTCCCACCAGCCCTCCGCCCAGGCTCGGATGCCGCGCTCGCGCCAGACGCGCGCGTATTCGCGCAGGTTGTCCTCGGCGGCCGCGGGCATCGCCGCGAGCGAGTGGTTGATGAGGTACGTGCAGGTCTCGAGGATCGGGAAGCGGTCGCGATACTCGGCCGGGTCGATCATGCGCGCGAGGCTAGCGCTGCGTCCTCGGCCGCGTAGTCGAGCATCGCCTCGAGGTACGTGCCGTCCCAGCTGCGTCCACCCTCGAGCTCGGCGGCGACCCACGCGCACGTCTCCCCGACCGCCTCGGGATACGTCGTGACGGGCCGGTACCCGAGCTCGCGCTCGGCCGCCTCCATCGAGACGAGGAACGGGCGCGGCACGGCCCAGGGGTTGTCGAACGCGTCGCCCGGGAGCGGGACCGGCTCGAAGTCGTGACCGAGCGACCTCCCGATCGCCTCGCAGATCTCGAGCGTCGTCGGCGGATCCGGATCGCCGCAGTTGAGCGGGCGATTCCCCGGATGTGTGGCTGCCAGCCGGATCAGCTCGGAGAGGTTGGCGACCGAGGTGGTGTGGAAGCGGCTCTCGCCGTTGAACGCGAGTGCGACCCGTCGTCGCCCGTCGACGGCGCGCTTGACGAAGTAGAGCTCCCGCGGCAGCTTCGCGCCCGGCCCGTGGATTGCACAGGCGCGGACGAGCGTCGCCGGCAGCGGGCCCTCGAGGAGCGTCGTCTCGAGCTCGGCCTTCCGGGTCGAGTAGGTGCCGTCGCCCGGCTCCGCGATCCGCTGGCTCTCCGGGATCGGAACGGGCAGCAGCGGAAAGTCGCTCTCGCCGTCGAGCGCTCTGCCCTCGTCGTCGGCGTAGACCGAGGCGCTCGAGATGACGACGAGCGAGCCGACGAGCCCGGCCAGCCCGTTGAGCTGCTCGCCGTGCTCCCTCGTGTAGGCGACCGTGTCGAGGACGACGTCCGCGCCGTCTCCGAGCGCTGCGCGGAGCTGCCCGTCGTCCGCGCGGTCGGCGGCGGCCGCCTCGACGCCGAGCTCCGCCAGCTCGTCGGACACCGTGCCGGAGCGCGAGACGGCGACGACCTCCCAGCCGTCCTCCGCTAGGGCCCACGCGGCTGCCCGCCCGATCATGCCGGTGCCTCCGATGAGGACGGCCCGCGGCACTACGCCTCGACCTCCTCGACGTGTCCTACGCGACGCCGGAGGGCAAGGAGCGCGACGAACGCCGCCGCGAGGACGATCCCGCCGGCGATCCTCAGCGCGAGATGGACGCCGTGGCCGGCCGAACCCTCGGCCGCCAGGAGCACCTTGGCAACGAGCTTCACGTGTCCCTTCGCGGCCTGGCTGTGCTCGGCGCTCTGGATATCGCCGCCGGTCGTGACGAAGCGGATCACGAACTGGCGGAAGTAGGCCGGGATCCCGAGCTTCGCGAGCTTCTCGCCGAGCCCGCTGGTCAGCTGGGCGTTGACGACCGCGCCGAGGACGGCGACGCCGAAGACGCCGCCGAGCTCCCGGCTCGTGTTCACGGTGGACGCGGCCATCCCGGATTGCTCGGCCGGGACGAGCGTGAGCACCGCCGCGGTCATCGTGACGAGGGCGATCCCGAAGCCGAGCCCGGCGATCGCGAGCGGCCAGGTCAGCGCCGCGACGCTCGTCGTGGCCGTCAGCTTCCAGTCGACGAGGAGGAGGCCCAGCCCCGCGAGGGCACAGCCGAGCACCATGGGAACGCGCGGCCCGACCCGGGCGGTCCAGCGGCCGGCGATAGGGCCGGCGACGATCATCGCCACTGCGAGGGAGGTGAAGACGAGCGCGATCTGGTAGCCGGAAAAGTTCGAAATCAGCCGCAGGTAGAGCGCGGTGAAGAAGAAGACGGCGAAGACGGAGAGGTTCGTGGCGAAGGCGACGACGTTCGCCGCCGCGAAGGTCGGGTTGCGGAGAAACTCGAGCTTCAGCACCGGATCCGGCACGCGCTGCTCGACGAGGACGAACACGACGGCGAGGACGGCGGCGGCGACGAACAGGAGGACGATCCACCACGTCCCCCAGCTGCGGTTCTCGCCCTCGATCACGGCAAACGTCGCCGCCACGATCGCCGCCGCGCCCACCGCTAACCCCGGCACGTCCAGCCTTCGTCCCTGCGGGTCGCGGCTCTCGGTGAGCGTCACCGCGGCGACCGCCAGCGCGACGGCGCCGAAGCCGAGCCCGAACCAGAAGATCCACCGCCAGCCCGGTCCGCCGACGAACACGCCGCCGAGAACCGGCCCCAGCGCGAGCGCGAGGCCGGAGACCGCCGCCCAGACGCCGAGGGCGACGGCCCGCTCCTCGCGCTCGGGGTAGATGTGGCGGATGAGGGAGAGCGTCCCCGGCTCCGAAGCCGCGGCGCCGACCCCCATCACGACCCTCCCCGCGATCAGGACGCCCGTGCTCTGGGCGACCGCGGCGACGATCGAGCCGGCGCAGAAGACCGCGACGCCGGCGAGCATCACCTTCTTCCTGCCGAGCAGGTCGCCGAGCGTGCCGCCCGTGAGCATGAGCGCGGCGAACGCGAGCATGTAGCCGTCGACGATCCACTGCAGCCCGGTGACGCTCGAGCTGAGCGACGTCTGGACGTCGGCGAGCGCGACGCTGACGATCGTGTTGTCGAGGAAGGTGAGGAAGAGGATCGCGCAGACCGCCGCGAGGGCCGCTTCGCGCGCATGACGCTGCCGCAGAGCGGCGATCGAGCTCATGGCGCGGACGTTATTAGGAAGGCCCGCTGGAACGGTGGCTGTGTCGCAGGGCCGCGCTGGATCGCCGCGACTCCTCGCTTCGCTCGTCGGCCGGCTACGCCGGCTGCAGTGTCCTCGGTCGCGCCGATAGCGCATCGGCTATCGGCGCTCCCTGCGTCCTTGCCTCGCGACGCCCAGCGCGCCCCTGCGACGAGCACCGTCCCAGCGAGCCTTCCTACGGCTTGCAGGCGGCCGGCGTAGTGCCCTGCAGCGAGACGAGCTTGCAGAGGCTCGCGTAGCCGATCTTCCACTTGCCGTTCTGGCGGACGGCCGTGCCGGTCTGCTTGGGCAGACCCGATCCCGCGAGCTTGACCGTGTAGACGACCGTCGCGTTGTTCGCACCCTTGAGCGCGACAGAGGAGACGCTCGCGCTCACGTTCTTCGCGAGCGGGTTGCTCGCGAACGCTTCGATGACCGGCCTGAACTTCGGACCGTTCTGCAGCAGCGCGACCCGGTCGGAGACGGATGTCTTGCCCGAGAAGAACTTCTCGTAGGCGCTCGTGATCTCCGCCTTGGCGTTCGGTCCGCTCTGGCTGTTCCTGTGACCGGAGCCGCAGGCGGCGAGTACGAGCACCGCAACGAGTACGAGTGCCAGCCGTCTCACGACGAGAAAGCCTAGACCTCCTGCAGGGAGCGCGCACCCGGCCCCATGTAGCGCGCGGAGGGCCGGACGAGCACGCCGAGACGCTTCTGCTCGAGGATGTGCGCCGACCAGCCCGCCGTCCGCGAGCAGGCGAACATCGCCGGCGCGAGCTGCGGCGGCACCTCGGCGACGTCGAGGACGACGGCCGACCAGTACTCGACGTTCGTCCACGAGTGGCTCGGGTGCTTCTTGGCGATCGCCTCGTGCGCGACCTGCTCGAGCTCCTCGGCGACCTCGACGCGCGGCGAGCCGAGCTCCTTCGCGACGCGCTTCAGCACGCGCGAGCGCGGGTCCTCGGCGCGGTAGACGCGATGGCCGAAACCCATGATCCGCTCCTTGCGGGAGAGAGCCTCCGCGACCCACTTCTCCGCGTCTCCCGACTCCGCGACCGCGTCGAGCATCGGCAGGACACGCGCGGGCGCGCCGCCGTGCAGCGGTCCGGAGAGGGCACCGACTGCCGCCGAGAGCGCAGCGCCGGCGTCGGCACCCGTCGACGCGACGATCCGCGCGGTGAAGGTCGAGGCGTTGAGACCGTGCTCGGACGTGCAGATCCAGTACGCGTCGATCGCCTTGGCCGACTTCTCGTTCAGCTCGCCGCGCCACTCCAGGACGAACCGCTCGGCGGCGCTCTGCCCCTCGGCGACCTTCTCCTCGGGAACGGGCGGGAGGTCGGGGCCGCGGGCCGACTGGGCGACGATCGAGAGCGCGGCCGCCGAGAGCCGGCGGAGATCCTCCTTCGCCTGTTCGTCGTCGATGTCGATGAACTGGCCGAGCTTCCACTCGCCGCTCAGCGCCGCGAGCGTCGACTGGAGGTCGGAGATGTAGCCGCCGGTGCGGCGCTCGAGGTCCACGTGCTCGTATGGCAGGCCCGGCTGGAGCGACTCGTCGACGAGCAGCCCCCAGACCTGCTCGAACGGCACCTTGCCGACGAGGTCCTCGATGTTGACGCCGCGGTAGCGGAGCTCGCCACCCTCCTTGTCCGGCTCGGCGATCTCCGTCTCGAAGGCGACGACGCCGGCGAGGCCGGGCGAAAAGTCGTTGCTGCTCATACGTTGATCTCCTCCAGCTCGATCTCCTGGCCGGCGCCTCGCTCGCGTGCCGCGGCCACGACGAGCGCCGCCGCCGCGAGGTCCTGGACGGCGACGCCGACCGACTTGTACAGCGTTATCTGCTCGCCCGAGCTGCGCCCCACGGCGCCCCCGGCGATGATCTCGCCGAGCTCGACGACACCGTCGCGCCCGCGCGGCTCGAGCTCGGGTGCGCCGGCGGGGAGCGGCGCGAACGCCGAGTCGCGCTGCTCGACGACGACGACGTCGGCGCGCTCGACGATCTCCGGGTCGAGCTCCGAGCCTCCGGCGCCGTAGCCCACGGAGCTGACGTGAGCGCCGGGGGCCAGCCACTCGAAGCGGACGACCGGCTCCGCGGCAGCGGTCGTCGCGTGGACGACGTCGGCGCCGCGCACCGCATCCTCGAACTCGCCACGGCCGGCGACGCGGACCTCGGCGAAGTCCCGCGCCCGCGGAAACAGCTCCTGCGCCGAGCGCGACTGCACGCCGGTGCCGAGGATCGCGAGCACGCGCGCATCCGGCCGCGCGAGGAGCCGGGAGGCGAGCGCGGCCGCTGCCGCGGTGCGCATCGCGGTGATGTACGTCCCGTCCATGAGAGCCACCGGCGTCCCCGTCGCGGGATCGAAGAGCGCGATCGTCGCCTGGTGCGTCGGCCGGTCCACGTTGCCGGGGAAGAGCGTGACGAGCTTGCAGCCGAGACCGGCCGAAGGCGCGTACGCCAGCATCGCGCCGAGGATGCCCGCGTCCTCTGCGTAGGCGCCGACGCGCGGCACGAGCGACGCCTTGCCCGCGGAAAGCTCCGCGTGGGCGGCCGCGAGCGCGTCGAGGAGCGCGTCGAGATCGAGCAGCTCCTCCACCTCGCTGCGGCTCAGCACAAGCATCTCAGTCGTGACGGTACTCCGCGCCGCCTGGTTTCCGCGGCGCCTCGCGCACGAGCACGTCGAACTCGCCGGCCCGGTCGGCGAGGCGGAACCCGTGCGCCTCGGCCACATGGCGTGAGCGCGCATTCCAGCGGAGGATCGACATCCGCAGGCGTGCAGCGGGATGGCCTGCGGCGACATGGGCGAGGATCGCCCCGACGAACTCGCGGCCGAGGCCGTGCCCGACGAGGTCCGGACGCATCCCGTAGCCGACGTCGACCGTCCCGGCCTCCTCCTCGACGCCCGGCACCCGCGCCTCGGCCCCGACGCAGCCGTAGCCGACGAGGTCGCCGTCCTCGTCCTCCACCGCGAAGAACCCGAGATCGCGCCCGAGCGGGCCTTCGGCGTCGTACGTCGCGTACTCGCCCGAGTAGCGCCAGCCGAGGGGCCGTTCGGCTTCCTCGACGGTCAGCTCCCGCGCCCGCACTCGAGGGCTCGCGGCGTCAGCCGACGACCGTGAGCGTCCAGTCGGGACGATGCTGCGCGTCGAGCGAGAAGAGGAGGATGCGTTGCCACTGACCGAGGCAGAGGGCACCGTCGGAGAACGGCACCTGCTCCGCGCGCGGGCCGAGCAGGAAGGCGAGCAGGCGCTCGCGCGAGCGCAGCTTCGACGGCACGACGCGCTCGAGCAGCGACTCGAGATCCTCGAAGAACCCCGTCTCGCGCTCCTGCACGCGCACGAGCGAGAGCGTGCTCTCGGTGTGGAGGTACGCGATGCCCGAGCTCACCCCCGAGGCGGCCACCTCGCGGGTGACGTCGTTCGTGATGTCCATCACCGAGAGCGACGGCAGAGCCGCGGCGATCGAGTAGGGGACTTCGACGCTCGTCATGCCTGTGCGACCTCCTTCGGGAGCCTGAAGTGGACGTCCTCCTTCGCGACCTCGATCTCCTCCGGCAGTGCGTAGCCCGCGTTCGCGAGCCGTGCCGCCGTGGCGCGCACGAGCTCCTCGGGCGTCGATGCGCCCGCGGTGAGGCCGATCGTCTCGTGACCGTCGAGGAGGGCGGGATCGAGCTCGCTCTCCCCGTCCACGAGCGTGGCCTGCGCGCCGGCGGCCTGCGCGACCTCGACGAGCCGCTGCGCGTTCGAGCTCGTCTCCGAGCCGATCACGAGCACGAGCGTCGCGCCTTGCGACACCATCGCCTTCACCGCGTCCTGGCGGTTCTGGGTCGCGTAGCAGATGTCGTCGGCATGGGGCCGGCGCAGCGTGCCGAGGTGATCCTCGAGCGCGTCGACGATCGGAGCGACGTCGTCGAGGGAGAGCGTCGTCTGCGTGATCACCGCCACGGGCTGCTCGGTCGCGAGCTCGCGCGCCTGCTCCGGCGACTCGATCACGACAGTCGAGTCCGGCCGCTCGCCGAGCGTCCCGATCACCTCGACGTGGTTCTTGTGGCCGACGAGCGCGACGAGGTGGCCGCTGTCGGCGTAGCGCCGCGCCTCCGCGTGCACCTTGTTCACGAGCGGACACGTCGCGTCGACGACCCGCAGCCCGCGCCGCTGCGCGTTCTCCTTCACCGCAGGCGAGACGCCGTGCGCGGAGAGCACGCAGATCTCGCCCTCCGGGATCTCCTGCTCGTCCTCGACGAACACGGCGCCGAGCTTCTCGAGCCGGCGGACGACGTGCTCGTTGTGGACGATCTGGTGGCGGACGTAGACGGGCGGCCCGTACTGCTCGAGCAGGCGCTCGACGATCTCGATCGCCCGGTCGACGCCGGCACAGAAGGAGCGTGGCGCGGCGAGGAGGACGCGGCCTCTCATCGGTGATTCCTCCGGTCGTGGCGGTGGATGCCCGGCGCGCCAGAAGCAAGCGAGGCAAGGACGCAGGGAGCGCCGATAGCGGTTCCTATCGGCGCGACTGAGGACGCGGCATCGCGCAGTCGGCTGGCGCGTTGGGCGCCGCCGTCCACGGTCGGGGGGATCACAGGGCCACCGCCTGTTCGAGGGCCTTCAGCGCGCGCAGCGCGCCGCGCATCGAGCTGATCGCGTCGCCGCGGCGCGTGGCGATCCAGCGCAGGAGCCCGGCGACGTTCGTACGGCCGTCGGCGTGCACCGTCCGGTCGACGCCTTCGACGGCGCTGCCGGCATCGTCGGAGACGGCCCTGAGCACACCGGCGAGGCGACCGCTGCGCGCGAGCACGCCGCTCTCCATGTCCACGGCGTCGGCGCCGCTCGCCTCGCGCAGGCGGGCGCGCTCGACCGGGTCGTGCACGAGAACGTCGCCACCGAGCACGACCCCGTCGCGAGCGCCACGCACCCCGAGCCCAGGGCCTTCCCAGAGCGTCGTGCCCGTCTCGTCGACCACACGCGTCGCGTCGAGCACGTCACCGATGCCGAGCTCGCCGAGCGAGCCCGCGAGCCCGAACGAGACGAGGCGCCCCTCGGGGACGCCGTTGGCGACGCAGACGCCGACGCGCACGGCGTTGAGGCCGAGCCGGCGCGCGAGCCGCTCCTCGGCGCTCGTCGCGCAGGCGAAGGTGAGCGATTTCAGCCCGTCAGCGTCCACGCGAGACTCCGCACGGTCTCCTTCAGGCTCTTCGAGGCCTCGTACGCCGCCGACGGCTCGAAGCCGCAGTGGATGCCGCAATGCTCGCAGCGCGGGTCGTTGCCTGGCCCGTAGGCCTCCCACTCCATGCCCTCGAGCAGAGCCTCGTACGTCGGGAAGATGCCGTCCGTCAGCAGGTAGCACGGGCCCTTCCAGCCGTACGGGTTGCGCGTGATCGAGCCCCATGGCGCGCAGGTGAGCTGGCGCTGGCCGGTGAGGAAGTCCTGGTAGATCGGCGACGCGATCCAGCGGTAGCCGTGCTCCTTCGTCGCGGCGCGGATCGCACGGAACTTCTCCTCGTGCTCGTCCCGTGTCATCGTCAGCGCCGGGTCGATCTGGGAGTACTGGTAGCCGGGCGCGATCATCATCCCGTCGATGCCGACGTCGTTCGTGAGGTAGCGCATCATCTCGATCACGTCGCCGACCTCGGTCTCCTTGAAGATCGTCGTGTTCGTCGTGACGCGGAACCCGCGGGCGCGCGCAGTCTTGATCGCGTCGATGGCGATGTCCCAGAGGCCCGGGTAGTCGCAGACGTAGTCGTGGATCTCGCGCATCCCGTCGAGGTGGATGACGAAGCTCAGCCGGTTCGACGGCTCGAACCAGTCGAGGCACTGCTCGAGGCGCAACGCGTTCGTGCACAGCTCGATCGTCTTGCCGAGCTCGAGCACCTGCGGGACGACCTCGTCGATCCCCTTGTAGACGAGCGGCTCGCCGCCGCAGATCGAGACGACGGGAGCGGGACACTGGACGGCGGCGTCGACGCATTCCTCGACCGACAGGCGCGCGCGATTCGACTCGTACTCGCGGATCTTCCCGCAGCCGATGCACGCGATGTTGCACGCGAGGGTCGGCTCGAGCATGAGCACGAGCGGGTAGCGCTCGCCTTTCCGCTGCTGGGCGGCGACGTACTTGCCGATCGAGACCGTCGATGCGAGCGGGAACTTCATCCAGCCAACCTTTCTCTCAGTCGTCCGAGTGCGAGAAGCGGGAACGTGATGCGATAGAGGTGATACCGAATCATGAAGTCGAGGGGGAATCCTGTGCCGGTGAAGTGCTGCTCCTCCCAGTCACCGTCCGTTCGCTGCGCGGCACAGAGATAGTCTGCCGCCCTGCGACAGCCCGAATCTTCAGCGTTTCCTGCGGCCACATAGGCGAGTAGCGCCCAGGCGGTCTGCGAAGCCGTCGTGAAGCTCCCGAGGCCACGCCAGGCGGGATCCTCGTAGGAGCGGATGTCCTCGCCGAAGCCGCCGCTCTCCTGCTGGACGGAGTCGAGCCAGGCGACGGCGCGGCGCATCGCAGGATGGTCGTGCGGAACGCCGCAGGCCTCGAGGCCGGGCAGCGCCGCTCCCGTGCCGTAGATGTGGTTGACACCCCAGCGGCCGAACCAGGAGCCGTCCTCCTCCTGCTCGGCGAGGAGCCAGTCGAGGCCGCGGTCGGTCGCCTCCCGGTGGGCGCCGAGCGTGCCCAGCGTCTCGAGCGAGTGCGCGGTGACGTCGGCGCTCGGCTCGTCGGTCACCTTGCCGAAGTCGCAGAACGGGACCTTGTAGAGCCACATAGCCTTGTTGTCCACGTCGAAGGCGCCCCAGCCGCCGTCCCGCGACTGCATGCCGACGAGCCAGTCGACCCCGCGGGCGATCGCGTCCTCGCCACGGCCGAGCTCGTGCAGGGTAAGCGCGACGACTGCCGTGTCGTCGACGTCGGGATAGAGGTCGTTCTCGAACTCGAAGGCCCAGCCGCCCGGCGCGAGGTCGGGCTTGCGGATGGCCCAGTCGCCCTTGACCGTCACCTCTTCCCGCAGGAGGTAGTCGCCGGCCCTGCGGAGCGCCTCGTGCCGCGCAGGAAGGCCGCAGGCGCGGAGGGCGAGCGCCGCGAGCGCCGTGTCCCAGACGGGCGACTGGCATGCCTCGGGCCGCAGCCGCTCGCCGTCCTCGACCATGAAGCCCCGCCACCCCTCGACGGCGTTGCCGAGCGTCGGGTCGTCGAGCCCGTGTCCGAGCGCCGCGAGGGCGATGATCCCCCACACCCAGGGCGGCTGGATCCCGCCCCACGAGCCGTCGGCCTCCTGGCGCTCCCGGATCCACCGCTCGGCGACCGTAAGTGCGCGCCGTCGGAGCGGGGTCGGCCGGTGAGGCGGCCGCGTCCGTCCCGGCCTGGCGCCGATCGCCGTCAGGTCGACGTCGGTCGGACGCACGGGCCGCAGCGACTGGGCGACCGCGAGCGCGACGAACGTCTGCCGCGCCCAGCAGGAGAAGTCGTAGACCGAGAAGGGCGAGGACGGCGGCAGGAGGACGAGCTCGGGCGGGATCGGCACCATCCGCTGCCACGGCCACTGGCCAAGGAGGGCGAGGAAGCACTTCGTGAACAGGCGGCTCTTCGGGATCCCGCCCTCACGCCGGATGTACGCGACCGCCTGCGGGCCGGGATCGACGCCCGCCATCCGGCATGCGACGTACGCCTCGATCGACGTGGAGAGGTCGGGCGGCCCCTCGAACCAGATCGACCACGTGCCGTCGTCGCGCATCCTCGCGAGCAGCTCGTTCGCAATCCGCCGGTCGAGCTCGGGGGTGCGCAGGTCGAGATAGTGGTGCCAGAAGAGGTGCTGCGCCGTCATCGTCACGTTCGACTCGAGCTCCCCGACCCAGACGCCGTCGGGCCGCTGCAGCTCGAGCAGGCGATGCGTGCCGCGCTCGATGGCGGCGTCGAGTCGGGTGAGCTCGGCGGTGGCGGCCATCTCAAGCGGTAACTGTGGCGGAAGTGCTGCTCAAGATGTGCTGAGCCGCCCGCCGGCCGCTCCGGATCGCGCTCTCCATCGTCGCCGGCCAGCCCGTGTCGGTCCACGCCCCGGCGCGCGCGACGTTCGGGCTGGACGTCTCGACGTCGGGTCGCCGTACCCCCGGCCGGAGCGCGATCGTGGCGTAGGGCTCCCGGCTCACCCGCGACCAGAGCAGGTCCGCCTCGCCGAGCCGCGCAGTTAGCTGCGACGCAATCCGCTCGACAAGCTCCCGGCCTCGCACCTCGAGCAGCTCGGGCACGCCGCTCGAGACGACGGTGAGGTACTGCCCCCGCTCGGGCGGGCTCCCGGTGAGGGCGCCGCGGTCGAAGACCCAGTGCGCGTCCGAGTCGAGCAGGGCGGCGAGCGGCCGGCCGAGCAGGGGCCGGTCGAACCAGAGGTGCACGCTCACGATCGGCGAGTCCTCGAGCCCCGGTTCGGGCTCGCCGAGAAGGCGCGCGCTCTCGCGCGGAGGCACCGCGACCACGACGGCGTCGGCGTCGAGCTCCTCGAGCGAGGCCACGCGCGCATCGGTGAGCACGGTTGCGCCGGCGGCCTCGAGCGCCTTCCCCGCAGCGTCGCCGTGCATCCAGCCGAGCGGCCTCAGCGGGAGGATCAGGTCGCTGTTCGCGCGCGGGCCGAGCAGCGCGGTGCGTACGGTGAAGAGCCCCGCGTCCGCGTCGGCCTCGTCGCAGCGGAGATTGAGCGCCGGTCGCACGAAGACGTCCCAGAAAGCGTCGATGGACGCGTCGGTTTCTCCGAGTCGCCTGAGGAGCTGTCCGAACGTCTCTTTCGGTTGCGACTGCGCCGAGCGCACTCGCAGTGTGGTGATCGGTAGCCGTAACCGATCCCTGATCGACAGGTGCCTGTACGCGAGAAGCGAGCGAAGGCTCGGCTCGATGGCGGCGACGGCACCGTCCTCGCCGAGCACGGGTAGCGCGAGCCGCGTGCGGAGGACCGATCCTCCCTCGCCGACCCGGTCCAGGAAGCGGAGGTACTCGGTGAAGCAGCCGAGCGCGATGTGCTGCCCGTTGTCGGGGGGCGGGTCGGGATCCCCGGCGCGCTCCGGCAAGGTCTGGACGGCGCCGCCCAGCGTGGGTCGCGCCTCGAGCACCGTCACTGCGTGACCTGCGTCGACGAGGTCGAGCGCCGCGACGAGGCCGGCCAATCCTCCTCCGACGACCGCGATCCTCACGCGAGGAGCCCCTTCGCCACCACCGCGAGCTTGCGAGGCGTTGACAGCCGTGTCTTCTCGCCGAAGACGTCGAAGCCGCCTGCCTCGATCCGGTGGAGCGTCTCGCGGTAGAGGCCGGCAAAGGTCCCGACGCAGAGCGCGCTGCGGCGGTCGAGCGACTCCAGCAGGCGCAACCCCTCGGCGAGGTGGGTGCGGGCCCGTTCCGCCTCGAAGGCCATGAGCTCGCGAAACTCGGGCGACGGAGCAAGCTCCTCGACGTCGAACGCGGCGAGCTCGTCCTGCGGCAGATAGACCCGGCCGAGCCGGCGGTCCTCGTCGACGTCACGGATGATGTTGATCAGCTGGAGCGCGATTCCCAGCGTCATCGCGTGCTCGGTGTCGTCGGAGCCGTAGACGGGGACGCACGCGAGCCCGACCGCGCCTGCGACCTTCTCACAGTACCCGCGGAGCTCGGCGAAATCGGCGTAGGTGGACTGCTCGGTGTCCTGCAGCCCGCCGTCCACGAGCGCGGCCAACGGCTCCCGTGGGATGCCGAAGCGCTCGCGGGCGTCGCGAAGCGCGACGAACACGGGACCGGCGGAATCGTCGTCGAGCGACGCTCGGAGACCCTCGAGCCGCGTGCGCTTCTCCTCCGGCGGCAGCGCGCCGTCGGCGACGTCGTCCACGGCCCGCGCGAAGGCGTAGATGGCGGCGATCGCCCGTCGCTTCGCCCGGGGGAGCACCATGATTCCGTAGGCGAAGTTCTTCGCCGCATGCCGTGTGATGCGCTCCACCTCGGCGTAGGCGGCGTCGACGGAGACGGCGCTCATCGCACGAGTACGAGCGCGGCCTCGCGGGCGAGCCGTGTGCGCGACGGTCGCGGGCGGCCGCTGAAGACGTCCCAGCCGGCCGACTCGAGCGCGTCGAGCGCGGCGAGGCCGCCCCGGGCGAACAGGGCGACGGCGCGACCGAGCCGCCCCCCGATCCACGCGCGCAGCACCTCTCCCGCCGCGAGGAGCTCCGCCGCCCGTTGCCCCTCGAACCGCAGCAACGCGCGGAGCTCCTCCGACGGCCGGTCGAGCGGCGGGTCGCCGAAGGTGCGCCGGTCGTCGGCCGGCAGGTAGATGCGTCCGAGCTCGAGGTCTCGGGGCACGTCCTGGAGGAAGTTCACGAGCTGGAGGCCGGTGCAGACGTCGTCGCTCGCGGCGACGAGCTCGGGCTCGCCGAGCCGCCGCAGGACGCCGAGCACGAGCCTGCCGCACGGATCGGCCGAGTGGACGCAGTAGTGCTTCACATCCGCCCACGTGTCGTACTCGCTGATCCGCTGGTCCATGCGATTCGCCTCGATCAGCCGCAGGAACGGCTCGCGCGGCAGGTCGAACTCGCGGATCGTCGGCTCCACGTTCCGCAGCACGGGCCAGGTCGCCTCGCCCGCGAAGGCGGCGTCGACCTCCCGCTCGAGCTCGTCGAGCGCCGCGAGCCGGTCGCCCTCGTAGGCGTCGCCGAGCTCGTCGACGAGCCGCGCATAGCAGTAGAGGGCGCGGATGTGTGGGCGCAGCGAACGGGGGAAAAGGACCGAGCCGACCGGGAAGTTCTCGCCGGCGGCACGCGCTGCGATCTCGGCGAGCTCCACGTGGGCATTCTTGCTTGAATGGCCGAGCGGGCGGCGGCCGCCGCGCGCCGCGAAGGGGGAGGAGGAAAGTTGACCGACGCTCGAGCATCGGGCTCCGGTGCGTCCGGAGGACGTGAAGCGGCCGTGACCGGAGTCGACCGGCGCGACGGCGCTGTCGTCGTCTCACTCGCGGGAGAGCTCGACCTCTACAACGCGGAGGAGGTCCGGGCCGCGCTGCTCGACGCGTGCAACACGGAGCCTGGGGTGCTCGTCGTCGACCTCGAGGGCGTCCGGTTCATCGACTCGACGGCCCTCGGCGTGCTGATCGAGGCGCGTTCGAGGATGCCCGACCGCGGCGGCTTCCGTCTCGCCGCGCCGGGGCTCGAGACCCGCCGTGCCCTGGAGGTCTCTGGCCTCGACCGCCACTTCTCCGTCCACGACACGGTTGCGGAGGCGCTCGACGCGGCTCGCTGATCCGGAGTCCTCCGACGCCGGCGCAGACCGCCCCACGACATGAGGCGCGCACCGCTGTTACCGCCCGAGTCGCTCGAGCGCTACGCTGACGCGATCGTCCGGGCTTCCCTCGGTGTCGGCAAGGGAGACAGCCTCGTCATCCAGGGCGAGCCCGAGCACCGGGAGCTGCTCGTCGCCGTCGCCGAGTCCGGCTACCGGGCCGGTGCGCAGTTCGTCGACGTGGTCACGACCGACCCGCTCGTGATGCGGGCGCGGCTCCTGCACGGAAGCGACGACGCGATCGGAGCGCTCTCGCCGTGGTCGCGCCGCCGCTACCGGGAGGTGGCCGGCCCGCGCGGCGCGTTCGCCTCCATCGCGGGCGACGGAGAGGCCGGCTACCTCGACGGAGTGCCGCAGGAGCGGATCGCGACCGACTACTCGCGGAGGGCGAAGCATCTGGCGTTCCTGCGCCGCGCACAGCTGAACCTGCGCTCGCGCTGGACGATCGCCGCCTGGCCCACCGACCACTGGGCCGGCCAGGTCTATCCGAAGCTCGATCCGCTCAAGGCCAAGCGCCGTCTCGCACGCGACCTCCTCCACTTCTGCCGCCTCTGCGACGAGGACGGGAAGGGGACGAGCGGCTGGCTCAAGCACCTCCGTGCGCTCGACCGCCGCTCGGCGCGCCTGACGAAGCTCGGGCTCGCCCGGCTCGAGCTGCGCGGGCCTGGCACGGAGCTCGACGTCGGCTTCGTCGCGGACACGCGCTGGCTCGGCGGCCCGGAGAAGCTCGGCGACGGCCGCACGGTGGCCGCCAACATGCCGACGGAGGAGGTCTTCACGACCCCGGACCCGCGCACGACGAGCGGGACGTTCCGCTGCACCTTCCCGCTGTCGTTCCGCGGCCGGCTGATCCACGGGCTCCGCGGCGAGTTCTCGAACGGCCGCCTCGTCCGGCTGGACGGTGACTCGGACGACGATCGCGACTTCGTCGCCGCGTACATCGACACAGACCGGATGGGACGGCGACTCGGCGAGGTCGCGCTCGTCGACGCCTCGTCACGGATCGGCGAGACAGGCCGGATCTACTACAACACGCTGCTCGACGAGAACGCCGCGGCGCACATCGCCTTCGGCGCCGGTTTCGGCGGTACGCGTTCGGAAACCCCTGCACGCGGGGTGAATCGCTCGACCATCCACCTGGACGTCATGATCGGAAGTCCCGACTTCGAGGCGACCGGGATCGACCGGCGCGGCCGACGGATCCCGGTGATCCGCGACGGGGCCTGGCAGATTTGAGCGCGAAGATCACAGCGGCTGCGGTGCTCGCCGCCAGCGTGGCGCTCGCCGCGGGATGCGGCGGCGGCTCGCATCCCCGGACGACGACGCACGAGACGACACGCGCGTCGGCCGCCGGGCCCGCGAAATGCACGCTCTCGCCGAAGCAGCGCCACGTGATCGCGCGAGCGAAGCGGATGATCGTGGACATGCACCGGCGAGACATGCGGTTGAAGACGTCGCATGCCCACGGGCCGATGCCGCTCGAGCTCGAGCTGAACCGGTTCCTGCTCTCGATCGGCACCCTGCCGCCGGACGAGCGCGGGCTGCTCATCCGCAAGGCCAAGAGCGCGGTCGGGCTGTGCCGGGATTGCTTCGACGCCCTCGAAGCCATGGAGCCCGCGCTGGCGACGCGCACCGGCGGGTCTCCCTGCGCGCCCGGGTTCTAGGTGCCGGGCGAACAGCTTCGCTCTTCGCCCGGTGTCGAAGGAACTCCGCGAGCCGGAGAGGGCGGTCTCCGGCCCGCTCCGTGCTGAAGGCACATTGGGGCCGCGCGCTTCAAGCGCTGGTTCCGTCGCGAGCACGCAGGCTTCGCGTGCGCGCTCGCTACTCCGCGGCGGCGTAACGCAGCGTTACGCCGCCGCCTAGGCGCCGACACGGTCCGAAGCGCCTCGGTATACGTAAGGGGTGCCTGAGACGCCCGAAGAGCTGTGGGAGCGCGTGCACGACGAGCTGCAGGTCCCGCCCGTGGACGAGTGGGAGTCCTGGCCCTTTGCCGGGGAGCTGAGCGTCCGGCCGCTGGAGCGGCCCGTAGAGCGGGAGAAGCCCCGCCACGGCGAGGGCGGCGTCGACTGCCACCGCTGCGCCGCATCCGACGACGAGTACGTCTGGACGAACGAGCGGTGGCGGCTGTTCGGATTGGAGAAACCGAGCGGAATGCCGGTGGTCGTGCTCCTCGAACCACGCGCCCACTTCTCGGCGCCCGGCGACCTGCCGGAGGAGCTCGCCGCCGAGCTCGGCGTCCTCACCGGCCGCATCGAGCGAGCCGTCCGAGGCGTCGAGGGCGTCGGCCGGGTCCACGTCCTCCGCTACGGCGAGGGAAGCGATCACCTCCACATCTGGTTCATGGGACGCCCCGCCCGGTTCGAGCAGATGCGCAGCAGCTTCGCGGCGATCTGGGACGACGTGCTCCCGCCGACGCCCGAGGAGATCTGGCGCGGGAACCTCGAGCTCGTCGCGACCGCACTCGACGGCTAGCCGTCGACGAACAACCCGTTGAGCGGCCCCCAGAGCGCCTCGCTGCGCCGCGAGACGTGCGGCAGCAGCGTCAGCTTCCCGTCGGCCCAGCCGTCGCGCCTGCGCCGCTCCAGCCGCTCGTCGGCCAGCGGCTTCCAGAGCTCGTCGAACACGCTCGCGTGATCGTCGTCGATCTCCCCGCGCGGCCGCTCGAGATGCTCCTCCCACAGCCTCAGACGCAATTCGCGGGCGAGCGCCGGATCGCGGACGACGACGTTCGCCTCGGTGTCGTTGAACAGCGAATGCTCGTTGAGGTTCGCCGAGCCGACCGTCAGCCACGTGTCGTCGATCACGGCCGCCTTCGAGTGGACGTAGACCGGATTGCCGCCCGGGCCGGGCTGGTAGAGCGTGCAGGCGAGGAAGCGGGTCGTGTCGTCGCCGGAGTCCTTGTCGGCGTCGATCAGGAGACCGACCTGGCCGCGGCTGTCGTCGGTGCCGTTGTTCGGGTGCGCCGGGAGGAGGGCGATCACGCGGAAGTCGTCGGACGGCGGGTTGCGCAGCTTCTCGGCGAGGACGAACGTGACCTCAGGAGACCAGAGGAACTGGCTCTCGAGATAGACGAGCCGCTCCGCGGCCCGCAAGGCGCTCAGATAGCTCTCGAGGATCGACCACTCGCCGTGCCGGCAGGGCTCGTACAGCCGCTCCGGGACGGTCCGCACGAGCTGCGCCTCGACGCCGTCGCCGAGCGCTGCCGGCTCGGTCGGGTCGGGCAGATTCCCGTCGGCGGTCGCCCGCCAGCGCAGGAGGAAGTGACGCGCGACGTCCGCGACGATCGGCCCTTCGAGGCGCACGGCGGTGTCGTGCCAGCCGAGCCCTTCGCGACGCGGGTGATGGTTCGCATCGAGCCGGTCGCCGCCGAGGCCCGTCAGGTCGATCCCGCCGACGAAGGCCAGCTCGTCGTCGACGACGACGAGCTTCTCGTGGTGGCAGTGGAACGGCCGCTCCTTGGCGTCGAGCGCCATCGAGATCCGTGTGCCCCGGACGAGCTCGTCGCGTGCTACCCGCACCTCGCGCCGGTCCGGATGAAAGAGGGGCAGCGGCGCTCCCGCCCAGGCGAGCATCCGGACGTCGACTCGCTCGGCCGCCTCTCCGAGCAGCTCCCGCAACGTCGGCCCCTCGTCCTCGAGCGAAAACGCGGGATCGAAATGCCAGCCCGCGAGATGGACGTGCGAGCGGGCGGAGCGAATCGCGTCCGCGATCCGCGGTAGCGCCTCGGCCCCGTCCAGGAACGGCTCGACGCGACACCCCGGGCGCGGCGCGAACGAGGCCGTCCCGGCCCAGCCGTCGTGCTCGGGATCGATCGCCTGTCCGCTGCCGTGCCGCCTGAGCCGCAAGACGTGACGAACGCGGATGATTCGCTCGATCGTCTCGCCGACGAGGTCGTCCAGCCGGTTGAGGGGATACGGAGCCACGAGGCGCTCATGCCCCGTAGCCCGGAACTCTCACCCGCTAGACGATGGGTATTGCGAGTAGCTGTACGTGCCGTCGCCGTTGATCTCGGTGCCCGTAAGCGTCGGGGTCGGGAAGTTCAGCACCGGCAGGTTGGCGACGGCGGGGGCCATGAAGTCGTGCCAGATCTCCGCCGGGAGCGAGCCGCCGAAGACCTGGTAGAGCCCCTCGACGTTGTAGAGCGGGATCTCGGCTTTCGGATACCCGACCCAGACGCACGTCACGAGCTGCGGCACGTAGCCGCAGAACCAGGCGTCGATGTAGTTCTCGGCGGTTCCGGTCTTGCCCGCCACCGGACGGCTTCCGAGCGCCGCCGCGGTGCCCGTCCCGTGCTGGACGACGCCCTGCAACGCGTACGTCAGCTCGGCCGCGACGTTCGGACCGAGGACCCGGTGGCCCGCCGTGTCGAGCTTGATCTGCTTCCCGTTCGGTGCGCGGACGCTCTCGAACGCCTGCGGATCGTGCTGGATGCCACCGGACGCGAAGGTCGCGTAGACGTCGGTCAGCTCGAGCGGAGTAAACCCGACCGAGCCGAGCGTCATCGCGCACACCTGCTTGAAGTCGTTACCGCGGCTCGTGATCCCGAGCCGGTGCGCCATGAACTGGACGTTCCGTACGCCGACCTTGGCGATCAGCTGGGCGAAGATCGTGTTCACGGAGTTCGCGGTCGCGTCGAGGAGGTTCATCGTCCCGGCCTGCTCGTCGCCGTAGTTGTGGACGTCCCATGCGCCGCCGTTCGGGCCGGTGGCGCACTGCGGGTCGGTGATGAAGATCTCGGGCGGGCCGTAGAAGGTGGAGTAGAGGGAGTCGCCGGCGGTCAGCGCCGTCGCAAGCGTGATCGGCTTGAAGGCGCTCCCCGTCGAGCGGTGTGCCTGCGTCGCGAAGTTGAACTGCATGCGGCGACCGCTCGGGAGGTAGTCCACCATGGCCTTCACCGCTCCGGTGCGCGGGTCCATGGCGACGAGCGCGGCCGCCGGGTCGGTGGACGTGTGCAGCACGGTGCTGACTGCGTGGTACGCGAGCCCCTGCAGCCGCGGGTCGAGCGTGGTCGTCGCCTTGAGGCCGCCGAGCTCGACTCGCCGCTGGCTCGTGCGGTCCGCGAGCTGCTGCGTCGCCCAGCCGAAGAAGTTCGGCTGGTGCAGCTGCGAATAGAGGTGTCCCGGCTTCAGCAGGAGCGGCTTCCGGGTCGCCGAGCGAAGTTTCGCCGCGGTGATGTAGCCGTTCTTCCACATCGCCCGCAGGACCTCGTTCCGGCGGGCGAGGGCTGCGTGGGGGTTGCGGATGGGGTCGTCGGTCGACGGGGCCTGCGGCAGACCCGCGAGCAGCGCCGCCTGCGCGAGCGTCAGCTCGGAGGCATTCTTCGAGAAGTACGTCTGGGACGCGGCCTCCGCGCCGTACGCGTGCCGCCCGTAGAAGACCTCGTTCAGGTAGTCGCCGAGGATCTGCTTCCGGGCTTCCTTCCCGTAGCGGTTCTGCAACCGCTGGAAGAGCTTCTCCGAGAGGCACGCCTCCCTGAGCTTGCGCGACAGCGTCCGCTGCGAGTTGCCGATGTAGAGATTGCGGACGAGCTCCTGCGTGATCGTCGAGCCGCCCTGCACGATGTGCCCCTTCGTGACGTCCTGGTAGAACGCGCGCGCGATGCCCTGGTAGTCGAGAGCGCCGTGCTGCCAGAACCGGGCATCCTCGATGGCGACCGTTGCCTCGGGCAGCCAGGGGGAGATCTTCGCGAGTGGCAGCGGCTGCCGGTTCGTCGCCGACGGGACGACGCCGAGGAGCCGCCCGTTGCTCGTGTAGAGGAACGAGTTTTCGCCGCGCGAGAGCGGGCGGAGGTCGGAGAGGCTGCAGGTGGAGAGCAGGATCTGCCGGCCCGTGAAGGCGACGGTCGCGAGGACGAGTGCCACGACCGCGGCGAAGAGGAGCACCAGGAAGAGCAGGATGCTGCGGCGTTTGCGGTGGCGGCGGCGCAGCCGGCCGTGGCGGGCAGCGAGCAGGCGTTCGAGCTCGAGGTCCGCGCGTGATGGACGCCGCCGTTGCGGCCCGTTCCCGTTACGACCCAGATCGCCTGCCACTCATCCGCCATTGTGCTTGATACGCCGGCCTTGAAACCGAGAACGAGATGCGCGAGCGGCGTTTGGCCGCTGTCGGCGCGGGGATCTTCTCGGCGATGCCGGCGATTCACGACTTCTTCCACTCGACCGGCTTCGTCGTCGCCCGGAACGTCGCCGTCTTCATGGCGGTCGTGTTCTGGCTCGCGCTGGCGTTCTGGGTCTACAAGGACGCGCGCCGGCGAATCCGTGACCCGATCCTCGTTTTCTTCGCGACGCTGCTCGGGCTGGCCCCTCCGTACGTCGGGCCGATCGTCTATCTCCTCTTCCGGCCGTCCGAGACGCTCGACGACGTGCGTTCGCGCCACATCGAGCTGGAGGCGCTGGAGCAGCAGCTCGCACGGTCGCGGGCCGGTTGCCCGGTCTGCAGCTCACCGGTCGAGCCCGACTACCTCGTCTGCCCCGTCTGCACGACGATCCTCCACCAGCCGTGCACGACGTGCCACGCCCCACTCGAGCCCCTGTGGCAGATGTGTCCCTATTGCGCGTCGCCGATCGAGCCGACGCAGGTGGACCTCGACGCGGCACTGACGGCAGAGACGAAGACGATCACCCTCGTCGACGACAGCATCCCGCTCGTCCCGCAGCCCGAGCCGCGCGTCGCCGACCTCTAGCCACAAGAAAGGCCCGCATACACGGGCCTTTTCGAGGAGCCGACGCGGGGACTCGAACCCCGGACCCCATCATTACGAGTGATGTGCTCTACCAGCTGAGCTACGTCGGCGGGGAGTCCCAGTCTAGCCGGGTCGCCGCGCGTTCCCCGGCGGCCGTCAGCCGACCGTGAGCACCGCGCTCCGCTGGCGCGTCACGGTGCCCGGGCCGACGCGGCTGACGAGCCGGAGGTCGAGTCGGTAGCCGCCGGGACTGAGCGTCCGCTTCGGCAGCGTGATCGTCGTGGCCGGATCGCCGCCGTTGAGCGTCCCGCGTCGCGCGAGGACGGGCTGGCCGTTCGCCCGGTCGAGCGTGAGGAGATAGAGGCAGTCGCGACTGCAGCCGAGCACTACCGACGCGGCGGACGAGCTCGACAGCTGCGCCGGGAAGGTGAGCGTCGTCGGAGTGACGCGGGCCGCAACGCCGGGGCAGACCACCGCACCGCGAGCGACCGCCCGGAGCGCGCCCTTGACGGCGGCCGCCGACGGCTTCGCATCGCCGCTCGCGTAGTAGAGCCCGGTGGCGGGCTCCGGCGCAGAGCCGACGTCGACGAGCCTGTCGAGAAGCACCGCCCTCACGTCCGTGGAACAGGACGCTGCCTCGATCGCGTCCGCGTACGCCGAGGCTTGCACCGCCGGCGAGACGGCGCCTCCCGTAGGCGGCGGCCCGCCCGTGTACGCACCGAGTTCCGCGGACGGCACGGTCGTCGGCGTGGCGGCGACGTGCAGCAGGACGGGCGGTGCCGTTCCGAGCCGTTTCGCGAGTGCGGACTCGAGCTGACCGACGTCGCCCGAGGCCCAGACGCCGTCGCCTGGCGCGGCGGCGGGCTGGAAGGAGACGAAGTCGGCCGGAGCGCCGTCATGTGCGAGGCGCTGGCCGAAGTTGAGGGCCGCCCGCTGCGGCTGCGCGACGGAGCCGTCGAAGAACAGCCCGACGGCGACGTCCGACCTCACTGCCACGACCGCGGCGCGAACGGCAGCGAGAGCGTCCGCGTAAGCCGCGGCGGTGGCGGCCGTCGGAGCAGGAGTGAGTGCGAGATACCGGAGGGCCGGCGCCTGCTGGGCAAGCGACGCGGCATAGCCGGCCAGCGCGGACCTGCCGGTGTCGTCCGTGGGAAGTTGAGCCGCGCTCAGCTCGAGCACGAGCCCGGTACCGGACGGGAGCGACCGCAAGGAGGAGACCACTGCGGGATTCGGCGTCGTCTGGCCGGGCTGCCAGGCGGCGCTCATGCGGACGAGTCCCAGCCCGAGCGGGCCGGCCAGCGCCGCCTGTTCGGGATCGTCGATCCCGACCCCGGCGGCAAACGCCGGCGCGGCGGCAGCGGGGCTGGCCGCGGAGGTCCGCCGAGCCTGCGTCGACGAGTGCCGAGAGGCAGGGACATGAACGATCGGCAGAGCCGAGAACGACGCGCGGTTGCCTGCCCAGTCGACCGCGCTCACGGTGACGGGATAGAAGCCGGTGCGCTTCGGCTCGCCCCAGCGGAACGTATGCCAGCCGGCCCCGAGGCTCAGCCGGACGGAGCGTCCGGCCGGTGTCCTGGCACTCACCGAGGCCGGCTTCGAGAGCCAGAACCGCAGAGTGCCCGCGGACCCGCTCGCGAGCTTGAAGGCAGGCGGCTGCTTCAGATACGTCGCGAAGCGTTCGGCCGCCTGCGCGAAGCGCGGATCGGCGGGGGCGAGCTTGTGGAGGAGCTGCACGACGAACTTCTGGTACGAGAGCGGCGAGGGGTTACCCGCGAGCGAGTAGTACGACCAGTAGCCGGTGTCGAAGCGGGCCACCGTCGCCGCCGCCGCCTCCTCCATCTGCACGGCGAGCGCCGCCGCGGCGGTGTCGTTCGTGGCCGCCGCGTAGGTCTGGAGCGAGAGCACGGTTTGCAGCTGGGCGTTGAGGACCGGGTTCGCGCTGAAGGAATAGAGCCGGATCCAGGGGCCCGCGGCGAGCTTCGTCGTCAGCCGCGGCACCATCCGGAACGCGCTCGTGGCCTCGTGCAGCAACGCGGCCGATTCGTCGGTCACGAGAGCAGCGGCCCGCGCGAACGCCTGCGCGCCCACGGCCTGCGCCATTCCGGACACCCAGGGTGGCCGGCCACCGAACGGGAAGTAGTACTCCCAGACGATCCCGCCTCCGCTGCGGGGGACCGCGCGGGCGGCAAGCGCATCGGCCAGCTGCTTCGTGCCCTCGACGTCCTTCGCTGCGACCCGTGCATTCAGCGTGGAGACGTTGGCGAGCGGGTGGAACTCGAAGCACCGGCCGGTGAAGTAGCGGTAGACGATCCCGTCGGGGCCCGTGATGTCCGTTCCGTTGCGCGGGGCGGCGCGATGGGCGAAGTAGTCGACGTTGGCCTGCAGCTGTCCGAAGAGCGCCAGCGCGCGTGGAGCGGTCAGCTCCTTTCCGAGCGCGCCGATCTCCTCGAGCGCGACCTCCACGTGAATCCGCCGTCCGGCGGGCAGCGCCCGCGCGAGATGCACCGCACGCGTGATCTCGGCGCGGTCGGCTTTGGCAGCGGCTCGGGTCAGCGAACCCGACTTCAACGCGTGCTTCACGGCCGCAAGCGCCGCGCGCTCCCCGGGAACAGGCCGAGGCGCCGCAGCAGCGCCGGTCGCCACCAGCAGGGCCACGGTCGCGAACACAAGCCCGGTGAGACCCCTCACGCCCACGACGCCTAACGATTCTGCCCTAGCGCCCATCGACCCGGGCAGAGCTTTACCCGTGCCTCACAAGTCAGGACTCGATGGTGACGAGCGTTCCGATCGGCGTGTACGGCCAGACCTGGGCGGCGGCGGCCAGGGGCAGCTCGACGCAGCCGAGGCTCTGCGGCGTCCCGAACGAGGCGCGCGGGAAGGCGTGGAGGGCGTCGCCGCCGTGGAAGTAGCTGATCCAGCGAATGCCGGGATCGTGGTAGTGCGAGCCGTCGGGATTCGTTCCGCTCATCGTTCCGACCGGGATGTGCTCGAACACGGGCCACGTGCCCGGGGCCGTCGGCGCCTGCGCGATCCCGGTGTTGCCGGGCGAGGTGACGATCACGCGGCCGTTGTGCCAGAGACTGAGCGACTGCGGGACCGTCTCGTGGACGAAGACGTAGCTGTAGCCGGCATCCGAGCGTCGGCCCGAGAGATCGTCGCGCAGGAGCGCCCGCCACACCTGCGGGCCTGCCACACCGTCGGTCGCGAGGCCGTGCTCGTCCTCGAACCGCATCACGGCGCCCTGGGTGACGACGTTCCACGCGCCCGGCTTCCACAGCGTTCGAAGCGACGAGGGCGTCTGGGCGTAGCGCCAGGAGAAGGTGCCGTGAGGGGGCGAGACCGCCGCTGCCACCTCGCCGGCCGGTGTTGGAGGCGGATCCGTGTCGGGACGCCAGCCGAGAGGGAGATAGCCGAGGCGCGCGAGGATCTCCTGGAGCCGCAGCGTCGACCCCGCAGCGACGCTCCACGTGAGCGACTGTCCTGGGAGCCGGACATGCACGTGACCGCCGAGCCCGAAGCCGAATCCGCCGGGCTGGAACGAGAGCGTGTGCGAGTCCACCTGCCGCCAGTGGCCCGGCGTGGCAGGCTCGAGCGTGGGGAGCCGAGAGCCGAGCACCGCAGAAACCGGCCGGGCGAACGTCAGGGTCAGAGCGCCGTGCGGCCGCAGCCGGCTGCCGGGGACGGGGTCGGCGACCATCCGCGTACGGCCGCCGGCGACGAACCACGAGACCCGGACCGGGGTCGAGAGCGTCTCCCACCGCCTCGCGGCCGCCGCCACCGTCGTCGTCCCGGTGCTCGCCGTTCCCGAGGCGACCACGCCGAGCGGAACGACGTCCCGGCCGGCTCCGAGCTTCGGACGCTGCCGGTGACCGACGACGACGCGGCTCACCGGCTCGGCGAAGCGCACGGCCACGGCGCTCCCGCGCCTGGGTCGGAGCAGAGTCGAGCGGATGTGCGCCACCGGAGTCACGAGCGAGACGGTCCGCTGCTCGTGCCGGCCGACGAGCCAGCCGATCCAGCCGGGGCGGCGGACGTCGACCGTCACCGTGACGTGCTCGCCGGCGGCGAGCCGGACGCGCGGCCAGACGATCCCTCGCCGCATCGTGACCGGCAGCGGTTTCCCGGTGCCGTCGGTCACCGACACCTTCTCCACGTCCCCGGAATAGCCGGGGACCGAGACGGCCGCGAGACCCGTCGTCGACACGGCGACTGCAGCCTTGGGCCAGGCGAAGACTGCCGCGACCGCGGCACCTCCGATGACGACTACGACGGCGAATGCCGTCAGGAACCCCGTGCGCAACACCACTGTCCAGTATGTCCTACGCTCAGACGGAGATGGCCGGTCCCGAGGGCGGCAGAGGGATCCCGCGCGAGCTTTCACGCGGCGAGACCGAGGAATTCCTCCGTGGCCAGCGGATCGCGCGCCTCGGTTGCAACGCGGACGGCGAGACGTACGTCGTGCCGCTCATCTATGCCTACGAGGACGGCGCCGTCGTCGCGGTCACGACCGAGGGGCGCAAGACGGCGATGCTGCGCGAGAACCCGCGTGTGTGCGTCGAGGTGGACGAGTACGACGCGGACGGCCGTGGAAGCTGGCGCAGCGTGATCGCCTTCGGGCAGTGCGAAGAGCTCGCCGGCGAGCGGATCGAGCCGGCGCTCGCTCTCCTGCGAGAGCGCTTCGCGAGCGCTGCGGGGCGCGCCGCGGAGCCGCGGGCGCTCGGGCCCAACGTGGTCGTTCTGCGCATCCGACTCGACGAGATGTCGGGTCGGGCGGTCGATCGTTGATTTTCCCCGCGTGAGCAGGGAATGAGAGTTTGTTCGGAAATAGAAAAACACCTGGTTTGGGAATGGACTTCGGTGCAACGCCGTTCTATAACTCGGTCGGGTGGCGGCGCCGCAGCGGTAAGCCGTTCTACGCCGCCCGGGGCGCCTAAATCCGGCAGCCCACCACGAGCGAAAGGAACAACACACTGAGCGACACGATTCACCTGCACGACCTCTCCCCTGTCGAGCGCCTGCTCGAGGAGGCCGCCGAGCGCGGTTTCGTCGAGGAGAAGGACATTCAGGCTCTCGCAGACGAGCACGAGCTGAGCGAGGACGACCTCGCCGGCCTCCGCGCCGCGCTCGAGGAGCGCGACGTCGTCGTGCGCGACGAAACGCCCGAGGAGACGCGGCCGGTCGCGACCGCCCCCGTCACGGGAACGCTCGACCCGCTGCAACTCTTCATGGATGCCGCGGGGCGCCACAAGCTGCTCACCGCCGCCGACGAGGTGGCGCTGGCGAAGCGCATCGAGCGCGGCGACCTGGCGGCGAAGGAGAAGATGATCAACTCCAACCTCCGCCTCGTCGTGTCCATCGCCAAGCGCTATCAGGGCCACGACGTGCCCCTCCTCGACCTGATCCAGGAGGGCGTGATCGGCCTCAACCGCGCAGCGGAGAAGTTCGACTGGCGCAAGGGCTACAAGTTCTCGACGTACGCGACCTGGTGGATCCGCCAGGCCTGCCAGCGCGCGGTCGCGAACCAGTCGAAGACGATCCGCATCCCCGTGCACGTCCAGGAGCGCCGCATCAAGCTGAACCGCGCCTCGGCCGAGCTGCAGGCGAAGCTGGGCCGCGAGGCCACCGCCGAGGAGCTCGCCCAGGCGACGCGGCTCAAGCTCGAGCACGTCGAGGAAGCTCTCGACGCGGTCGACTCCGTCTCACTGAACCAGGGCCTCGGCTCGGACGGCGACTCGGAGCTCGGCGACCTGTTCGCCGACGAGTCGACCGTCGATCCCGCCGAGGAGGCCGTGGAGTCGGTGCGGCGGCAGCGCGTGCAGCGCGCGGTCGCCGACCTGCCCGAGCGGCAGCGGCGGATCATCGAGCTTCGCTTCGGCTTCGACTCCGAGCCGGCCTCGCTCGAGACGATCGGCAAGGAGCTCGGCCTGACGCGAGAGCGCGTCCGGCAGCTCGAGAGCGACGCCCTGGCGCGGCTCCAGCTCGCGCTCGGCGACGAGCTCGTCTTCGCCGCGTAAGCGCGGCACGAAGAGAGGTCACGAAGGGCCGGGAGCGATCCCGGCCCATCGTCGTTCGGACGGTCTACGCCGCCACGGCCGTTGCTTTGAGCTCGCCGCGCAGCCGGATGAGCAGCGCCTCGAGCGCGAGCGGCGTCGAGACCTGCAGCTCCTCGGCTTCCCGCCAGGTCGCCCGCACGAGCTCGCAGGCCTCCTCGGCCGCGTGCATCCGCTCGAGCGTCGCGTCCTTCCGCAGCTCGGCGAGCCGGTCGACATGCACAGCCGCGTTCTCCGCGCCCGCAGCGACGACGACGAGGTCGCGGTACCAGGACTCGAGCTCCTCGAGGAGCGCCAGGAGCTCCTCGCGCTCCGCACCGCGCTGTGCACGCCGAATGCGCTGCTCCGCCTCCCTTCCGGTCAGCTCGAGCGCCTCGACCTGCACCTCCGCGGCTTCCTTCGCCTCGGCGCCGCGCTCGGCGATGCCGCCGAGGAGCACCTCGACGCCGTCGGCGGGCTCGAACGCGGGCTCGGCGTAGACGGCCCGCGCCACGCCGATCAGCGCCTCCCGGCGTCCGGCCGCAGCGGGATCGAGAAGCTGGAGTGCACGATCGAGCCGGCCGCCGGAGACGCGCGCGAGTGCCGTCACCTCTTCGTCGCCGAGATCGGGAGCGCGTTCCTGGATCGCCTGTCGCACGGCCGGCTCGGACAGACGCCGGAACGGCACGAGCTGGCAGCGCGACCGGATCGTCTCGGGCAGAGGGCCGAGCCGCTCGGCGACGAGGACGACGACGGCGTACGGCGGCGGCTCCTCGAGGTCCTTGAGGAGCGCGTCCGCCGCGTCCTCGTTCAGCGAGTCGGCGCCGAAGACGAGATACACGCGCCGTTCAGCTTCGAACGGGCGCATGTGCAGGTCGCGGCGGAGCTCGCGGACGTCATCGATACGGATCTGCTCGCCGAGCGGCTCGAGAACGTAGAGGTCGGGATGGCTGCCGCGCTCGACGCGAGCGTGGTCGCCGAGGAGCTCGGCCGCAAACCGGCGCGCCAGCTCGCGCTTGCCGACGCCGCCCGGCCCGTGGAAGAGG
>DASSVO010000030.1:0-33707 GCA_035706005.1 Gaiellaceae bacterium
ACGGGATCTGGCCGGTCGTGACCTCGTCGCCCTGGCCGACGATCCGCGCGACCTGCGCCCGCACTTCCTCCACCGTGATGTCGAGAGACTCGAGTACCCGCGCCGCGAGGCCCTCCTCCTCGCGGAGCAGCCCCAGCAGGATGTGCTCGGTTCCGATGTAGTTGTGCTTGAGCGCCCGCGCCTCATCCTGGGCGAGGACGACGACCTGACGAGCCCGTTCAGTGAAGCGTTCGAACAAGTCCCTCGACTCCTTTCCTCTAAGACGCCGTCAGCCGGTCGAAGGTGTCCCCATCGTAGCCCACCCCTATGTCGCCGCAGAGTGCTCCACTTGGGTCGTTTACGTGTTCCGCACACTCATCGGCTCGGTATAGGAGGAGCATGAGGATCGCGCAGATCGCGCTCGCGTCCGCCGACCCGGCGGCCCAGGCCGACTTCTGGGGTGGGCGGCTTGGCTTGCCGGTCCGGGAATCCGGGGACGCGGTCGAAGTCGTGCTGCAACGGTCGACGATTCGCTTCGAGCCGGCCGACGACGGGATCGACCCGCGTTACCACTTCGCCATCAACGTCCCTCCCGGGTCGATCGAGGACGCCGCAGCGTGGCTCGGCTCGCGGCACGAGATTCTCGAGTTCCACGACGATCCCGACGTCGAGGAGGGCGCAACGATCGTCCGCGGCGACCGCGGCGGATTGTCCTTCTACTTCCTCGACGGCGGAGGCAGCGTCGTCGAGCTAATGGCGAATCCGCGCATCGATGACGACCTAGAAGGCCAGTTCGGCCCGGATTCCCTGCTCGAGATCGCGGAGATCGGCGTGGCATCGGCAGATACCGCCGCCACGCGTGCCGCAATCGAGGAGACGTTCGGCGCCGACGTGCTCTGGGGCGGACGTGAGGCCTGGCGGCTGACGGCGATCGGCGACGACCACGGCGTGGTGATCGTTTCTCCTGTGGGTCGCGGCTGGATCCCCGTCGGCCTGCCCGCGGAGCCTCTGCCGACGACGATCGTCGCGGAGGGCCGTCGGCCGAAGGAGACGACGCTGCCCGAGGGTCCGTACCGCCTCCAGGCGATCTAGCTAGTCCCGAGCGCGAAGCGTCGGGAAGAGGATGACGTCGCGGATCGTGTCCTTGCCGAGCAGAACCATGGCCAGCCGGTCGACGCCGACTCCGCAGCCTCCGTTGGGTGGCATGCCGTAGGACATCGCCTCGACATAGTCGGCATCGCCGGGCTCGGCCTCGACGTCGCCGGCCGCCCGCTCCGACTCCTGCATGGCGAAGCGCTGCTCCTGCTCCTCGGCGTCGTTGAGCTCGCTGAATGCGTTCGCGATCTCCATTCCGCTCACCACCGCCTCGAAGCGCTCGACGAGCGTCTCGTCGGCGTCGGTCGTGCGGGCGAACGGCGACAGCTCGATCGGCCAGTCGTAGACGATCGTCGGCTGGGTCAGCTCAGGCTCGACGAAGTGGGAGTACGCATGGTCGGCGAGCTGGGCCCAGCTGCGATCGCTCGAGACGTCGACCCCCGCCTCGGTCAGCTTCGCGCGCAGCTCCGCCTCGTCGCGCGTCCAGGCTCCGTGGGCCTCGAGCGACTCGACGAAGCGCACCTCCTGCCAATGCGAGAGATCGACGTCGTGGCCGCGGAAGGTCGTCCGCATGCCGCCGATCGTCGCCTCCGCGGCGTGGCGCACGAGCTCCTTCAGCCGCGCCGCGGTGTCCTTGTAGTCCGCGTACGCCTCGTACCACTCGACCTGCGTGAACTCCGGAGAGTGCTTGTAGGAGTAGCTCTCGTTGCGGAAGTCCTTGGAGAGCTCGTACACCTTCTCGAGTCCGCCGACGATCAGCCGCTTCAGGTAGAGCTCGTCGGCGATCCGGAGGTAGAGCTCCGCGTCGAGGAGCTCGGAATGCGTGACGAACGGCTCTGCGAAGCCGCCTCCGTAGCGCGGCTGGAGGATCGGGGTCTCGACCTCGAGGAAGCCCTCGCCGTCGAGGTAGGCGCGGATCGCCGAGACCATCCGCGCGCGGAGGATCGCCTCGCGGCGCGACTCCTCGCTCATGAGGAGGTCCAGGTACCGCTTCCGATAGCGGAGCTCGACGTCCTCGATCCCGTGGAACGTGTCGGGGAGCGGCGCGCGGATCCGCGCGAGCACTTCCAGCTCGTCGACCTGGAGCGACGGCTCGCCGCGGCGCGACTGGGCCGGTGAGCCCGTCACTCCCACGACGTCGCCGAGATGGAGGTCGAGCTCGCCCGTCCGGTCCGCGGGGCAGATGAGCTGGATGCGACCCGACCGGTCGACGAGGTCGAGGAAGACGAGCTTCCCCATGTCGCGCCGGGCCATGACGCGGCCGGCGAGACGACGCTTCGTCGCGTCGTCGCTCGCGCCGGACTCGAGCCGCTCCGCCTCGGCGCGGACGGCCGCGACCTCGTCGCGATCGGGGAACCGCTTGGGGTAGGTCATCGCCGCGCGAGTCTACGCGGCCTTGATCTCCATGATCTTGAACTTCTTGGCGCCCCGCGGCGTCGGCGCTTCGACCACGTCGCCCTTCTTGTGGCCCATGATCGCCTTGCCGACCGGCGACTCGTTCGACAGCTTCAGCTCTGCCGGGTCCGCCTCCGCGGAGCCGACGATGTGGTACTCGACCGACTTGTTCGAGTCCATGTCCTTGAGCCGGACCTTCGTCCCGACCGAGACCTCGCCGGAGCGGATCTCCTTCTTCGTGACGACGCGTGCGTTCTTGAGCCGCTCCTCGAGCGTTGCGATCCGCGCCTCGAGATGGGCCTGGTCGTTCTTCGCGGAGTCGTACTCCGCGTTCTCGGCGATGTCGCCGAACTCGCGAGCGATGCGGATGCGATCCGCAACCTCGCGTCGCCGCACGGTCGACAGATGCTCAATCTCTTGCTGGAGCTTCTTGAAGCCGTCAGGCGTGAGGATGACTTCCTTCACCACTGTCCTCCTGGACCCCAGAACATGAAACGGCCGGCGGCAACCGGCCGTCGGCGGTCGCGGATGGTACCCCCGCGATCAACCCCCGTCAACAGGCCGCCGATACCATCGCGCAATGCCGGTAAACCTCCAGGAGCCCTGGCCGATCGGCGGTGTCGAGGTACCCACGCGGATCGTCCTCGCGCCCATGGCGGGCGTCAGCATCCAGGCGTTTCGGCGCCAGGGACGCCGGTTCGGCGCCGGTCTCGTCTGCTCGGAGATGGTCTCCGCTGCCGGGATCGAGCACAAGAACGAGCGGACGTTCGGCTATCTGCGCGTCGCGGCCGACGAGCATCCGCTCGCGATCCAGATCTTCGGGTCGGATCCGCGCGCGATGGCCGAGGCTGGCCGCATGGTCGAGGCAGCCGGGGCGGACATCGTCGACATGAACTTCGGCTGCCCCGTGCGCAAGGTCACGAAGACCGGCGCGGGCGCCCACCTGATGGAGGACGCGGAGCTGGCCTGCCGGGTCGTCGAGGCGGTGGCCGCGGCCGTCGAGGTTCCGGTAACCGTGAAGATGCGGCGCGGCGTGACGAACGGCTCGCGCGCCTGTCTCGAGCTCGGGCCGCGGCTCGTGGAGTCGGGCGCGGCGGCGCTGACGCTCCATCCGCGTTCGGCACAGCAGATGTACACGGGCGAGGCGGAGCACGTTCTCACAGCGGAGCTCGTCGAGCGCGTCGACGTTCCGGTGATCGCATCCGGCGACGTGACCTCGCGCGAGCAGGCGCTCGGCGTGCTCGAGCTGACCGGGGCCGCGGCCGTGATGGTCGCGCGCGGGGCGCAGGGAAACCCGTGGGCGCTGCGAGAGATGATCGAGGGCGATGCGTTCCGCCCGACGCGCGAGGAGGTGGCGGCGGAGCTCGTCGTCTTCATCCGCGAGGCCGTGCGCGAGCTCGGTGAGCAGCGGGCGGTCGGCTTCCTGAAGAAGTTCTACGGCTGGTATCTCGGTCACGGCCGTTTCCCGAAGCCGTTCAAGCAGGAGCTCGTCCAGCTCCGGACGACCGAGGAGGTCGTGACGCGGTTGTTCGCGGCCGCGCCCGGCGCCGGGCCACTCGTCGAGCGCCTCGAGGCCGCGCTGCCGGCCGCGGAGGACGAGGTGCTGCTCGATCGCCTTCCGATCTCGGTGTACGGCGGCGGCTAGGGCCGGTTCCGGTCCCAGACGATCCGCAGCCCCTCGAGCGTGAGGAACGGATCGACCTGAGAGATCGTGCGCGAGTGCGGCTCGATCAGCTCCGCGAGCCCGCCCGTGGCGACGACCGGCGCGTCCGGCGCGCCCAGCTCCTCGCGGATCCGGTCGACGATCGAGTCGACCTGCCCCGCGAAGCCGTAGACCAGCCCGGACTGCAGCGCGTGCACGGTGGTCTGTGAGATGACGCGCTCCGGCGGGACGAACGGCACCTTCGGCAGCCGCGCCGCACGCTGGAAGAGCGCGTCCATCGAGATCTCGATCCCGGGCGCGAGCACGCCGCCGGCGAACTCGCCGCTCGCCGAGACGACGTCGAAGTTCGTCGACGTGCCGAAGTCGACGACGACGCACGGCGTGCCGTGCCGTTCACGCGCGGCAACCGCGTTCGCGATCCGGTCTGGGCCGACCTCGCGCGGATCGTCGTAGCGGACCGGCACGCCCGTGGGGACCCCCGGCCCGAGCACGAGGAGCTCGACCCCGGCCGCCCAGCGTTCGGCGAGAGACTCGTACTCGCTGACGAGCTGCGGGACCGACGAGCAGAGGACGATTCCGTCCAGCGAGCCGAGGTCCACGAGCGCCCGCAGGAGGACCGCCAGCTCGTCGGCAGTTTGCACCGGGTTCGTGCCGACCCGAAAGTGCTGTGCGAGGCCATCGCCGTCGTAGAGGCCGTAGACGGTCTGGGTGTTGCCGACGTCGACCGCGAGCAGCATCGCGGCCGGGAGGCTACTCGTCTTCCAGGCGGAATGGCTCGCCGATCCGCTCGGCGAGCGCCTCGGCCGTCAGCGTGGGCTCGTCGCCCTCGCCGCGCAGCTCCTCGATCGTCACGTCGCCCGAGGTGAAGACCTTGGCCCGGGGAATGATGCGAGTCGGCCGGTTCTTGTCCCAGACCCAGACGTCTTCGAGCTCGAGCTGGAAGAACGGGAGGCCGCCGGCTGCGGTCGGCGCCGCTTGCTGCACGTCGAGCCGGTTGCAGAGGTACGTCGCGTCCTGCGTCAGCACGCAGAAGCGAAAGAGCGCGAAGACTGCCTGGTACTCCTTCTTCAGCGCGAGCTCGAGCTCGGCCTCGTACTCGTCGAGATCGTCCAGGTGGGACATCGAGGGTCAGTGTACCCCTCGTAATAAGGATTCCACGTCCCCGCGGCCCGGCACGACGAGGCCCGGAGCCAGCTCGGCGAGCGGCTCCAGGACGAAGCGGCGCTCGTGCAGGCGCGGGTGCGGAACGGCGAGGCCCGGCTCGTCGATCTCCTCGTCGCCGTAGAGGAGAAGGTCGAGATCGAGCGTCCGCGGGCCGTGCTCGCCGGGAACGCGAACGCGGCCGAACCGCTGCTCGACGCCCAGCAGCCTGTCGAGGAGCTCACGGGCGCCGAGCGTCGTGTCGAGGGCCACCGCGCCGTTGAGGAAGTCGGGCTGCTCACCGACGCCGACCGGCTCGGTCTCGCGCAGGGTCGACACGGCGACGACCTCGATTCCCTCCTCGGCCGCGAGAGCGTCGACGGCGGCGTGCAGCGTCTGCTGCCGCTCGCCGAGGTTCGCTCCCAGGCCGACGTAGGCCCGCGTCACGGCCTCGTAACCGTGACGCCGACCGTGCCTTCCAGCCCTGCGGGCCGGACCTCGGGCTTGCGGACGCGCACGCGTGCGCGCTCGGGCGAGAACCGCCGCTCGAGCTCGTCGGCGACCGCGGAGGCGAGCGCCTCGAGCAGTGCGTACTCCCGCGCGTCCGAGACGCTGCGGACGGTCTGCGCGACTTCGACGTAGTCGACCGCGTCGTCTAGCCGGTCGCTCGTTCCGCGCTCCCCCACCTCCAGCTCGACGTCGAACAGGAAGTCCTGCCCCCGCTCGCGTTCCTCCTCGTGCACCCCGTGGCGACCGAAGACGCGTAGATCGTGGACGTGGACGGTGATCAAGCGATCGCGCCGGCAACCGTGAGCGCGTCCACGTGCGGCTTGACGTCGTGGACGCGCAGGATCGTCGCGCCGCGCTCGAATGCCGCGACCGCGGCTGCGACGCTCGCGCCGAGCAGGTCGTCGGATCCCGTCAGTCTGCGCAGCGAGCTCTTGCGGGAGAAGCCGACGACCACGGGCCGCCCGAGGGCGAGCAGGACGTCGAGCCGCCGCACGAGCTCGAGGTTGTGCGCCACCGTCTTGCCGAAGCCGATGCCGGGGTCGAGGCAGATCCGCTCCTCGGGGACGCCTTCGCCGACCGCGAACGCGAGCCGTTCCTCGAGGAAGGAGGCGACCTCTGCCGCGACGTCGTCGTAGCGAGGCTCCTCCTGCATCGTCCGCGGCTCGCCCTGCATGTGCATAAGGCAGAGATAGGCGCCCGACTCGGCGACCACGGCCGCGAGCTCGGGGTCGCCGCGCAGGGCCGTGACGTCGTTGACGAGGATCGCGCCCCGCTCGAGGGCCGCGCGGGCCACGGCCGCCTTCGACGTGTCGATCGAGAGCGGGATCTCGCCGCCGAGCCGCTCGAGGACGGGGACGACGCGGTGGAGCTCCTCCTCAGCGGAGACGCCGCCCGAGCCTGGTCGCGTCGACTCGCCTCCGACGTCGACGATCGCCGCTCCCTCCTCGACCATGCGGCGCGCCGCCACCGCTGCGGCATCGGGGTCGAGGTGGACGCCGCCGTCCGAGAACGAGTCGGGCGTGACGTTGACGACGCCCATCACGGACGGCCGCGGAAACCGCTCCTCGACGCGAATCACGTCGAGAACTAAAGCAGCCTCACCTCGATGCCGACATACCGGCTTGCGATGATCGACGACCGGCTTCTCGGGCACTGGGAGCGGCAACAGGCCGCGCGCGCCCGCCTACGCGACTCGCTGCCGTCGTCGTGGCGGAACGATCCGCGGCCGAACATGGACGTCGTGCGCGAGCTCTACATCGAGGCGATGCTCCGGCTGAAGCACGACCCGGTGCGCTCGATCGCCATCGGCGACGACGACCGGTAGCGCTCTACAGCGGCCGGCGGCTCCGGCCCGCGCCGGCGTCCTCACGTCTGATGCCGAGGTCGCGAGCTAGGGCTTCGCGGGATCCGGGCCCTGCATGGCCGAGCCCGGGAGGGGGAACGGCCGCGGGCGCGGGCGGTCGCGCTTCGGCTCCGGCTGGGGCTGCGGCTGCTCCGGCTCCGCCGGCGCCTCGTCCGGGAAGACCGTGCCCTCGTCCTCGCCGGCGAGCAGCCGCTCGAACTGGTCCCTGTCGATCGTCTCGCGCTCGATGAGGATGTTCGAGATCTTGTGCAGCTCGTCCATGTGCTCGCGCAGCACCGACAGCGCGAGCTCGTGGGACTCCTCGATCACGCGCCGGATCTCGTCGTCGATCTCGCGCGCGATCTCCTCGGAGTAGTCGGCCTCGGCGCCGTAGTCGCGGCCGAGGAACGGCTGGTCGAAGTTGCGGCCGAGGACGCGCGGGCCGAGCTTCTCGCTCATGCCGAAGCGCATGATCATCTGCTTCGCCATCTGCGTGATCTTCTCGAGGTCGTTCGCGGCGCCGGTCGTCACCTCGTGGAAGACGATCTCCTCTGCGGCCCGGCCGCCGAGGGTCATCGCCATCTGGTGCATCAGCGCGCTGCGCGTCGTGAGGTACTTGTCCTCGGTCGGCAGCGAGATCGTGAGGCCCAGCGCCTGGCCCCGGGAGACGATCGTGATCTTGTGCACCGGGTCCGTGTGCTCGAGGTAGTGGCCGACGAGCGCGTGGCCCATTTCGTGGTAGGCGGTGATCTTGCGCTCGTGCTCCGAGAGGAGCCGCGCCTTCTTCTCCGGGCCGGCGACGACGCGCATGATCCCCTCCTCCAGCTCCTCCTGCTCAATGATCTTCTTGCCGCGGCGCGCCGCGAGTAGCGCCGCCTCGTTGACGAGGTTCGCCAGGTCGGCGCCGGTGAAGCCGGGAGTGCCGGAGGCGAGCGTGTCGAGGTCGATCTCGGGCGCCAGCGGCTTGCCCTTCGTGTGCACCTCGAGGATCTTGCGGCGGCCGACGCGGTCGGGCCGGTCGACGACGATCTGGCGGTCGAAGCGGCCGGGGCGGAGCAGTGCCGGATCGAGGATGTCGGGCCGGTTCGTCGCGGCGATGAGAATGATGTTGTCCTTCATCTCGAAGCCGTCCATCTCGACGAGCAGCTGGTTCAGCGTCTGCTCGCGCTCGTCGTGGCCGCCGCCGAGCCCGGCGCCGCGATGACGGCCGACCGCGTCGATCTCGTCCATGAAGACGATGCACGGCGCCGCCTGCTTCGCCTGCTCGAACAGGTCGCGCACGCGCGAGGCGCCGACGCCGACGAACATCTCGACGAAGTCCGAGCCGGAGATGGAGAAGAACGGGACGCCGGCCTCGCCTGCAACGGCGCGGGCAAGGAGCGTCTTACCGGTTCCCGGCGGGCCGTAGAGGAGGACGCCCTTCGGGATGCGCGCGCCGAGGGCCTGGAACTTCTTCGGGTTCTCGAGGAACTCCTTGATCTCCTGGAGCTCCTCGACCGCCTCGTCCACGCCGGCCACGTCCTTGAAGCCGATCTTTGGCGCGTCGGGCGTCATCCGCTTCGCGCGGGACTTGCCGAAGCTCATCACCTTCGAGCCGCCGCCCTGCACCTGGTTCATCAGGAAGATCCAGAAGCCGAACAGGAGCACGAACGGCAGGAGGCCCGTCAGGATCGACCACCACGGCGACGAGCCGACGCCCTTCGAGTTGAAGTTCACGCCGCGATCCTTCATCAGGCGCTCGATCGCATACTCCGACTGATCCGTCGCGTAGTGGACGGTCACGGAGTCGCCGTTGACCGTCCCCGTGAACGACTGCTTGTTCGGGTCGATGGTGACGTTCTGGACCTGCCCGGCCTTGACCTCCTGGATGAACTGGAAGGTCGTGACCGACTTGCTCTTCGTGTTGTGGCCACCCAGCGTCTGCAACGCGAGCCAGACGAGGGCCGCGATGATGACGAGCGGGAAGAGCGCGCTACGGAAGAAGCGATTCACGG
Organism: Gaiellaceae bacterium; assembly: GCA_035706005.1. GTDB lineage: Bacteria > Actinomycetota > Thermoleophilia > Gaiellales > Gaiellaceae > Palsa-739. The sequence continues at coordinate 9,119 of DASSVO010000030.1, forward strand.
GGTCTCCCGCTTGAGGGTACCAGCGCCATGCCTCTCTAACGGAGCCGCGAGGCCGGCGGCTACGCGCCGTCGAGCACGAGCGACTCGTCGAGCACGCCGACGTACGGGAGATTGCGGTAGCGCTCGGCGAAGTCGAGGCCGTAACCGATCACGAAGCGGTTCGGGATCTCGAACCCGGTGTAGCGGACGGGCACGTCGATCTCGCGGCGATCCGGCTTCGTCAGGAGCGCGCAGACCTCGAGTGACGCAGGCTCCCGCGCCTCGAGGTTCCGGACGAGGTACGAGAGCGTGAGGCCCGAGTCGATGATGTCCTCGACGACGAGCACATGCCGTCCCTCGATGTTGATATCGAGATCCTTGAGGATGCGGACGACGCCCGAGGAGTCGGTCGACGCGCCGTAGCTCGAGATCGCCATGAAGTCGATCTCGCACGGCACCGTCAGGTGGCGCATCAGGTCGGCGAGGAAAAAGACGGCTCCCTTGAGGACGCCCACTAGGAGTAGGTCCCGCCCCTCGTAGTCGGCCGACACCTCGGCACCGAGCTCGGCGATCCGCCGCTGGAGGTCGTCTTCCTCGATCAGGACCTCCGTCACCGCGCGCTCGAGCTCAGTCGCGGACAGCTTCTACCTCCGGATGCTCCACGATCCCGGGCACGGCCACGACCTCGTCGCCGCGCACGACGAGCGGCCACGCCTCGCGCTCCGAGCGCGGCACCTTCGCGTCGACGAACACGTCCTGGATCTTGCGCCTCCTACCCGCGAGCCGGTCGCCGGGCCTCCATCCACGCACTCTAAGCCCTTGGAGGCCCGAGCGGATAGTCCAGTCGCCCCAGCGGATCTCGCCGGTCAGGTCGACCGGGCCGCGCTCGAGCCAGAGACGCTCGTGCTCGCGTACCGCCTGCAGGCCGCCGCCCAGGTCCACGCGCTTCGAGCCGACCGGCGCCGCAAGCAGCTCGGCGAGCGCCGGCGGCAGCGTCTCTCGCGTGTCGAGCGCGCGCAGGAGGTTCTCGTCCGCAGCCGGATGAAGGCGGCGCAGGAGCGGCAGGATCTCGTCGCGGATGAGCCCGCGCTTCGTGTCGGCGTTCGAGGCGTCGACGCGGAAGTCGATCCTCGCTTCGCGGCAGTACGACTCCGTCTCCTCGCGCCAGACCGGTAGGAGCGGGTGGACGATCCCGTCGTCGCTCCCGGGCGGGATGCCGGTCGCCGCGCCGCGCGAGACGAGCCGGTAGAGGATCGTCTCGACCTGATCCGAGGCGGTATGACCCGTCGCGCGCAGCCGGCCGCGGCCGGCCGAGCGGCGCTGCTCCCGCAACGCGGCCTCGGAGAGCCCGCGCCCGTCGAGCTCCACGACCTCCGCGCCGAGCGCTTCGACGCAGAAGCCGGCGTCCTCCTCGGAGTCCTCGCCGCGCAGCTTGTGGTTCACGTGCAGCGCCGAGACGCGGTAGCCGAGCGAGCCGAGCAGGTGCCAGAGGCACGAGGAGTCGGCGCCGCCCGAGACGAGGCACGTGACCTCGCCGCCGGCCGGAATCAGCTCGTGCTCGCGAACGAAACGTTCGACCCGGCCACGCAGCTCCTCCATGCGTCGATTGTGCCTAGAACACGAGCGACCGGTAGGTGAGCTCGCGGGTCATCCCGACCGAGTCGTAGAGGCGCAGCGCCGGCTCGTTCTCGGGGCGCACGAAGAGGCAGACGGCCGGGACGTGCTCGAGCAGCAGGCGGCAGAGGTCGGCGAGCGCCCGCCGTGCGTAACCGTGCCGCCGCGCCTGCGGATCGACCCAGACCTGCTGGAGCTGGACCGCCGACGGCGTCCATGCCGACGCCTCCGCCTTGAAGCGGATCAGGCCCTCCTCGACCCAGAGCCACGACCGCCCCTCCTCGATCTGCTGGCGCGTCCGCCAGCGGAAGCCCTCGGCGTCTCGGTGGAGCGGGTTCACGCCGATCTCCTCGCGATGCGCCTCGGCACAGGCCGGCACGAGCAGGTCGAGGTCGAGGAGGCGCGCCGGGCGGAGCCCCGTCTCCCCCGGCTCCGGCGCCTCGCGCAGCGCATAGACGGGCTGCCCGGGACGGTCGTCGCGCGGCCTCGGCATCCGTCTCCGGGCGGCCTCCCACAGGTCGCCCACCGCCCGTTCCTCGCCGATCACCATGCGCGCCCCGCTCTGCGCCGCCGCGCCGGCGAAGGCCGCGCACCCGCCGCCCGATGGGACGATGTTGGCACCGACGTGGCAAAGCGACTCGAGCCGTCCGCCAGCGCCGGCGACGGCCGAGAAGCGCCCGAGGCCCCGCCGCGCGATGTCCTCGAGGAAGACGCGCTCGACAGGCTCCTCGGCGCAGAAGGCCAGAACCTCGTCGAGCGTCGGCGAAACGGTCTCTGCCATGGCGGAATCATCGCCCACCGGACGCCATGCGTCCGGGGTTTGCCGCTGGGCGTCACCGGCTTCGCCGGTGACGCTTCCCGCAACGTTAGAGTCGCGGCGTGCCGATCCACCTCCGAGCCGAGCCGGGCGAGTACGCCGATGCCGTCCTCCTCCCCGGCGACCCCCTGCGCGCGAAGTACATCGCCGAGACGTACCTCGACGACGCGAAGCAAGTGAACGAGGAGCGCGGGCTTCTCGGCTACACCGGCACGTGGGAGGGGAAGCCCGTGTCGGTGCAGGGAACCGGGATGGGCTGTCCCGGCGCGACCATCGTCTTCGAGGAGCTGATCCAGCTCGGCTGCACGCGCCTGATGCGGGTCGGGACGTGCGGGGGCCTGCAGCCGCACCATGCGCTCGGCGATCTGGTCGTGGCTCTTTCGGCCATCCCGGCCGACGCCACCGCACGGCACCTCGTCGCCGACGAGCCTCACTGCCCGACCGCGTCGTGGGAGCTCATCCACGGCGCCGTCCACGCGGCGAAGGAGCTCGGCCAGCCGATGCACGTCGGCCCGATCGTCACGAGCGACGTCTTCTACAACCCGAACGAGGGCCAGTACGAGCGCTGGTCCAGCCGTGGCGTGCTCGCGGTCGAGATGGAGGCGGCGGCCCTCTTCACCGTCACGGCGATCGGCGGGATCGGAAAGGTGCAGGGCGTCCACGGCGGGTGCCTCCTCACCGTGTCGGACATCGTGGTGGAGGGCGTCTTCACACGGATCACGGACGAGGAGCTGCGCGCTGCGGTCGATCGCATGACGCGCGTTGCGCTCATGACCGTCACCGCCGATTAGCGTCCCGGCAGAGATCCTCTTCCTCGTCAACCCGGCCTCCGGCAACGGCGCGACCGGGAAGCGCTGGCCGGGGCTCCGGAAGCGGGCTGCGGAGCTCGGATTGCGCGGCGAGGAGGTGCTGTCGGAGTTTCCCGGTCACCTGGGCCGGGCGGCGAGCGAGGCGGGGGACTCGCTGCTCGTCGTCGTCGGCGGCGACGGCACGGTCAACGAGGTCGTGAACGGCGTTGCGGGGACCGGCGCCGAGATCGCGGTGCTGCCGTGCGGCACCGGCCAGGACTTCGGCCGCACGCACGGCGTCCCGAGCCGCTTCGACGACGCGGTGCGCGCCGCGCTCGGCGGCGAGACGCGGACGATCGACCTCGGCCGGGTCGTCTACGAGGACGGCGCGATGCGCTTCTTCGCGAACGTCGCCTCGGCCGGAATGAGCGGTGCCGTGGCGCGGCGGGCGAACGGGATGACGAAGGCACTCGGCGGCCGCGTGACCTTCTTCTACGCGCTCACGCGCGAGTTCCTCGCCTGGCGGAACACGCGCGTCACGGTCGAGCTCGAGGAGGGCGTGCGACGGGAAGGTCCCATGCACGACGTGATCGTCGCGAACGGCCGCTACCACGCAGGCGGCATGAAGCTCGCACCAGACGCGCGGCAGGACGACGGCCTCTTCGACGTCGTCCTGATCGGGGACGTCGACAAGCTCGACTTCGTCACGACCTCGCCGAAGCTCTACAGCGGCCGCTATCTCTCGCACCCGAAGATCGAGCTCCTGCGGTCCGCGACGGTGGCGATCGAGGCCGCCGAGCGGCTGCCGCTCGAGCTCGACGGGGAGCCGACCGGGACGACGCCGGCGCGGTTCGAGGTGGTCCCGGCGGCGCTCAGGCTGCGGGTGCCGGCTGCGTAGTGCCGGCGCAGCGGCTGCGGCCGCGTTCGCGGTGCTGGCCGGACTCGTCGGCTCGGGCGCGACGAAGGGGCTGGACAGGTGGGCCGCCGAGCACGCCATGCCCCTCGCAGGCACGCCCGGTCGGCCGCCGACGCTGCTCGAATCGCTCGTTCCGCTCTACCAGGCGTCGTTCCACCCGCTCGGCGTCGCCGTGGCCGAGATCGTGACGCTCCCGGGTCAGGTCGTCGTCTCGTTCCTGCTCGTCCTGGCCGCGGCGGCCGCGCTTTGGCGCTGCAGCCGGCGTGCCGCGGCGATCGCGTGGCCCTGCGTGTGGCTCCTCGCAGTCGCCGTCGAGGTGGTGTTCCGGCATACGCTCGCGCGGCCGCCCGTCTACCGCCACGGCGTGCACCTCGTCGCGTTCGACGACTCCTGGCCGAGCGGGCACGCGCTCCGCTCCACGATCGCCGCGGTCGCTCTCGCCGCGGCGTGGCCGAGGCTCCGCCCACTGCTCGCGGCCTGGCTCGCGGCAGCGGTCGTCTTGCTCGAGCTCGCCGGCTTCCACACGCCGACGGACATCCTCGGCGGATTGCTGCTCGCCACGGTCGCCGCGGCCGGCGCCGCGGAGGCCGAGAGGTCAGGTCTTCTTGGGGGTGCCGGAGCCGCTCTTCGGCGTGCGGGGCCGCGTACCGGCGGCTGACGCCGACCGCCCGGACGCCTTCGACATCGCGTCGACCCTCTTCTCGAGCGTCGTCAGCCGCCGCTCGAGCTCCTCGAAGCCGCGCGTGCGCCGTTGCAGCTCGTCGACCTTGTCGCCGAGACTCTTGAGCGCCTGGAACGCGCGGTCGGCGCCCGGCGCCTCGGCAAGCCGCTGGACGGCCTCCTCGCTCAGGTCGGCCAGCCGGCCCAGCAGATCCTGTCTCCGATCAGCCATCGCTCCTCCTCGGTGGGTCCGCCTCGACGATAGCGAGTGCGGCAGCGAGCGCGCGCAGCGTTTCCCCAGCGCCGGCGTCGAGCACGAGGTCGGCCCGGGAGTCCCACGGCGTTCGACCGCGGTTGACGAGCGCGAGCGCGCCCCCTGCCGCGAGCGTCTCGCCGGGCAGCGCGGCGATGGGATGCACCTCGAGCGACGAGCCGACGACCAGGAGAAGATCCGCCTCCGCCGCCAACTGCTGCGCACGCTCGATCGCGGCAGCCGGCAACAGCTCGCCGAACATCACCACCCCGGGCTTGAGGACCTCGCCGCATTCGGGGCACGCCGGAAGCGGCAGCGACGCGACCGCGTCGGCCATCGGCACGCGCACTCCGCAGTGGACGCACTCCGCCTCCCGCAAGGAGCCGTGCACCTCGACCACCTCACGCGACCCTGCGCGCTGGTGCAGGCCGTCGACGTTCTGCGTCACGACCGCGCGCACCCAGCCTCGCTCCTCCAGCTCCGCGAGCGCACGGTGGCCGTCGTTCGGCTCCGCCCGCGAGAGCGCCTCGAGCCGGAGCCCGTAGAACTCCCAGACCCGGACGGGATCGCGGCGTAGTGCCTCGATGTGGGCGACCTCTGCCGGGTCGTACTGCGCCCAGATGCCTCCCGCAGAACGGAAGTCCGGGATCCCCGACTCGGTGCTGATCCCGGCGCCCGTGAGCACGACACACGGGCGCCGGTGCTCGAGGAGCTCAGCGAGCCTCGTGACGCTCACGCATCAACGGCACGCGGGCTCTCTGGTAAGCGAACGCGCCGGCCAGGAGCAAGAGGCCGACGGCGAGGAACGAGCCCACGCGCCAGATCGACTCGAGATGTGCCAGGTCCACGAGGAAGACCTTGCCCACCGCGAGCGCCAGGACACCAAGGCCGCCGAGACGAAGCGCCCGCTTGCGGCGCAAGAGCCCGGCGACGATCGCCGCGAAGCCGAGCGCGCCCCAGAAACCGGAGAGGGCGAGCTGCGACGTCTGCGTCGACTGGTGCGCCTGTGCGCCGGCGAGGTCGACCACGAGCCCGCTCGCCAGGTAGACGCCGAGCACGGCGCCGGCCCAGGCGAGCTCCTCGATGACCTCCTCGCCATACGCAACCACGATCCCGGCGAAGGCCGCCAGGACGAGGGCGACAGCGCCGAGCGCCGTGGGAATCGAGTCCAGGCCGTACGCCAGCGAGGTCGGCGGCACCTCGAAGACGAGCACGTGGGCGCCGGCGAGTCCGGCGAACACGAGCGCGGCTGCGAGAGCGCGGCCCGGAGTGTCCGTACGCCGCCCGGCGAAGGCGAGCACGACCGCCTCGGCCGACCAGGCGGCGACGAGCGCAGGGCCGCTGAGGGTCACCGTGAAGGCGATGCCCAGGACCGCGATCCCCACGCCGTAGAGCAGGAACGCGATCTCACGGCTTGCACGAGACCGCTGCACGAGCATCCCGAGCGCGACGTGTGCGCCCGCGAGTGCGAAGAGCCAGGCGTTTGCTCCGGCGCGGTGTCCGGCGTCGTCGACCAGCCACCACACACCGGCCGCGGCGACCGCAGCGTTCGTGAAGAGCAGCGACGCCGACGAGAGGCGCAGCGCGTCCGTCGGCGCCCGCAGCTCGTGGCCGATCGCGGCCACGACGTAGAGCAGCCAGTAGGCCGTCGCGACGGCGATCGTGAGCCAGAGACGGTCGCCGTGCTCGTGGTAGAGCCACGACGCCGCTTGCGGGACGCTGACGACGTATGCGATCGCCGCGAGCCACGCCCAGCGGCGCTGGACGACGACGCCGATCGCGGCGACGAGCGCGATCGTCATGAACACGAGCGAGCTTGTGTGCGGCCCGGCGTCGACGAACACCGGCGCAAGGAACGAGCCCACGATCCCGATGCCTGCGATCTCCCGGGAGTCCCAGCGCACGGCCGTGACGAGCGCGACCGCGCCGACGACACCAGCGATCGCGAGCCCGAGGGACGAGGACAGCAGGTGGTAGTGCAACGTCGTCGCCGCGTCGCTCGCATAGAGGGCGGCGAGCCCCGCGGCGACCGTCGCGAGGGCGGCTTGGGTCTGCCCGCGGCGCTGGTAGAGCCAGATGCCGCCGGCGACGAGCGCGGCAGAGGCGGCGAAAGCGAGCTCCATCCGCGCGGCCTCGCCGATCCAGCCGTTCCGCACGGCCATGACGACGAAGAAGACCGCTGCGATCGCAACCGCAATCCCACCGACCCAGCCGAGGACGCGGCCGCCGAGCAGCTCCTCGACGTCGAACGCGGGCTCGGAGGGCACGACCGGCTCTCGCCGCGGTGCGGCCGGCGTCGCCGCGGCCGCCGGCTCCGGTCGGTGGGACGGGAAGGGCTCGGGCTTCACGACAGGGGCGGCTCCCGCCCCGAGCAGACCTTCGAGGGTCCTCACCCGTGCCTCGAGGAAGTTCAGGCGTTGCTCGACCGTCGATTCCATCGCTCTCCTCCTTGGGAGTCCGGTCATAGCATTTCCGCTATACCCATCTATAGCATGTTTGCTATGCGAGTCAACCCTCGGATAGGCTCGCGGGCCGTGGATGCCTACTCCTTCTCGACGCCGGTTCGGGTCCGCTTCGCCGACACCGACGCGCAGGGGGTCGCCCACAACACCGCGTACCTCGTCTGGTTCGAGGTCGCCCGCGTCGAGTACCTGCGCACGTTCGCCGGCGGCTACCAGGCCCTGCGCGACCACGGCGTCGAGGCCATCGTGCTCGAGTCCCTCTGCCGCTACCGCGTTCCGGCCCGGTTCGACGACGAGCTCGTCGTCCACACGCGTTGCGTCGGCCCTCGCGGCGCGCGTTTCCGCTACGAGTACGCGATCGCGCGCGGGGAGGAGCTCGTCGCGGACGGCCACACCGAGCACGCGTGCGTCGACGCGCACACCTTCCGGCCGACCCGTGTGCCCGAGTGGCTCGCGGAGGCGATCCGCGCGGCCGAAGCCGGCTCAGGCCACTCTCAGCGCGAGTAGGACCGCAGGCCGTCCTCGTGGAGCGTCCACTCCCACAGCCGGCGTTGCTCCTCGGGGCTCATGCGCGAACGTGCGCAGCCCGATCGAGGGGCGTGCCGAACCGGGTCGTGAGCGACTCGGCGCGAAGCCAGTCGCTTACGTCGACGTTCGTCGGCGGGACGGCGATCGTGTCGGCCCGAAGCCAGCGCGTCGCACCGAGCAACCACGTTCCCGACTCGCCCACGACCTCGGTGACGAGCTCGGCGTACTCCGTGGCCGTTCCCGTCTTTCCGAAGCCGAACAGCAGCTCCCCTGCGAGCCCCGCGTACATCTCTGCGCGTCCACGCAGCGCCTTGCGGTAGTCGGCGCGCTCGACCTCACCTCGATGCGCCTCCAGGGCGCTCAGGATCTCTCCCATCACTCTCGCGTCGAATGCCGTGCCGATCGTCGGCAGAGGCAGCCCCGCCCAGAGCCCCCACATCCACCACCGAGTCGAGCGGCGCTCGGCGCTCATGGCTTCCTCGGCTGCGCGAGCGACCAGCTCGTGCCCGGGGTGCCCGTCGTGGGGGCTGGGAGACATGACGATGCCTGGATCGAGCTCCTTCAGCGCACTCGCGACGATCTCGACAAGCTGGGAACGGGCCGCGCCGAGGTCGTCTCCCGAGCTCGTCGACATCGCCACCGGGACGTCCGGGATGCGCAGCTCGAATCCGATTCGCGCCGCTGCTTCCGTTAGCTCTTCGCGCCGGCGGGCATGGTCCTCCGCTGCGCCCGAAGCTGCAGGCGACGTTCACGATCGTCCAGCCCTGGTCCCGAAGGGTCACGAGCGTCGCCGGCGCGCCGAGCAGCTCGTCGTCGGGATGCGGCGCGAGGTGGAGCACGCAGCCGGCCATGTGCTTCGGACCCTACGACTTCGGAGTGAAGATCTCGCGCGCGATCACGAGCCTCTGGATCTGCGACGTGCCCTCGTAGATCTGGAACAGCTTCGCGTCGCGCATGAGCTTCTCGACCGGGTACTCCTTGATGTAGCCGTAGCCGCCGAGCACCTGCACGGCGTCGGTCGTGACCTTCATCGCCGTGTCGGCGGCGAACCGCTTCGCGAAGGAGGAGTAGAGCGTCGCCTCGCGGCCCAGCCCGTTGTCGAGCGCCCACGCGGCCTGCCAGCACAGGAGGCGCGCGGCCTGGATCTCCGTGGCCATGTCCGCGACCATGAAGCCGACCGCCTGGTGCATTGCGATCGGGAGGTCGAAGGTCACGCGCTCCTTCGCGTACTCGAGCGCGTGCTCGTACGCCGCCTGCGCAACGCCGACCGCGCCGATCGCAGTTCCCGGCCGGGTGAAGTCGAGCGTCGCCATCGCGATCTTGAAGCCGTCGCCCTCCTCGCCGAGCCGGTTCTCGGCCGGCACCCGGACGTCGTGGAGCGCGAAGGCGGACGTGTCCGTGGCGCGCTGGCCCATCTTCTCGAGGTGCTTCTCGATCGTCACGCCGGCCGAGGACATCTCGACGACGAAGGCCGAGATCCCGCGCCGTCCGGCGGACGGGTCCGTCTTCGCGAACACGACCACCCACTCGGCATGGCCGGCGTTCGTGATGAACGTCTTGGAGCCGTTGAGGACGTACCCGTCGCCCTCGCGCACCGCGGTCGACCGCAGTGCCGCGACGTCGGAGCCCGCGCCCGGCTCCGAGAGGGCAAACGAGCAGAGGATCGGCCGCTCGAGGAGCGGCGGCAGCCAACGAGCCTTCTGCTCGGGCGAGCCGAAGAGGATGACCGGGCCGGCGCCGAGGCCGTTCGCCGTGATCGAGGTGCCGATCCCGGAGCAGCCCCAGTAGAGCTCCTCCCCGACGAGCAGGCCGTCGAAGGCGGACAGGCCGAGGCCGCCGTACTCGCCGGGCACGTGGAGGTTCATCAGGCCGAGCTCGTGCGCCTGCTCGATCACCTCGGTCGGGTGCCGCATGTCGGCGTCGTACGCCGCCTCGTGTGGCCGGATCTCCCGCTCGGCGAAGGTGCGGGCTAGCCGGCGCAGCTCCTTCTGCTCCTCCGTGAGGGCGAAGGAGACACCGGCCGTCGTGCTCTCGTCGATTGCGACCATCAACCTTCCGTCGGGCGCCTGATTGACTGGTCAGTCAAAGATAGTCGGTGAACTGCAACGTGGCTAGGAGGGCGCGGTGGAACGGTGCTCGTCGCAGGGGTGCGTTGGGCGTCGCGAGGAAGGACGCAGGGAGTGCCGATAGCGATGTTCTGTCGGCGCGACTGAGGACGCAGCAGCCGGCGAAGCCAGCCGACGAGCGAAGCGAGGAGTCGCGGTGCCCAGCGCGGCCCTGTGGCTATAGCCCACGGTTTCGCCGCGGCCTCCCCCGATCCGTACGATGCGCCTGTGGCCATCACTGCCAAACCGACGCAGATCGACCCCCTCGACTTCCTCGGGCTGGACGCTCTCCTGTCCGACGAGGAGCGCGCGATCCGAGACACCGTGCGCCGGTTCGTCGCCGAGAAGATCACGCCTCACGTCGGCGAATGGTTCGAGCGCGGCGAGCTCCCGACCGAGCTGATTCCCGAGCTCGCCCAGCTCGGCCTCTTCGGGATGCACCTCGAGGGCTACGGGCTTCCCGGGGCGAGCTCCGTGATGTACGGGCTCGTCTGCCAGGAGCTCGAGGCGGGCGACGCCGGGATCCGCAGCCTCGTCTCGGTGCAGGGCTCGCTCTCGATGTACGCGATCTGGAAGTGGGGCTCCGAGGAGCAGAAGCAGCGCTGGCTGCCCGCCATGCATGCGGGCGAGAAGATCGGCTGCTTCGGGCTGACCGAGCCCGACGCCGGCTCCGATCCCGGCTCGATGCGGACGACGGCAAAGCGCGACGGCGCCGACTGGATCCTCAACGGCGCGAAGATGTGGATCACGAACGGCACGATCGCCGACGTCGCCGTCGTCTGGGCCCGCACCGAGGACGGCGAGATCAACGGCTTCCTCGTGGAGAAGGACATGCCTGGTTTCGAGGCGCCGCTCATGCACCGCAAGCTCTCGCTGCGCGCCTCCGTAACGTCCGAGCTCGTCCTGCGTGACGTGCGCGTGCCCGAGGAGAACCGTTTCCCGGAGATCGCGACCCTGCGCGGCCCGCTCTCGTGCCTCAACGAGGCGCGCTTCGGGATCGTGTTCGGCGTCGTCGGTTCCGCCCGGGCCTGCCTCGAGACGGCGCTCGACTACGCGAAGGAGCGGATCGTCTTCGGCAAGTCGATCGCCGGCTACCAGCTGACACAGCAGAAGCTCGCGGAGATGGCGCTCGAGGTGAACCGCGGCTTCCTCGTAGCGCTCCACCTCGGCCGAATGAAGGACGAGGGCACCCTTCGGCCCGAGCACGTCTCGATGGGGAAGATGGGCAACGTCCGCGGCGCGCTCGAAGTGGCCCGCACCGCGCGCTCGATCCTCGGTGGCAACGGGATCACGCTCGAGTATCCGGTGATCCGCCACATGAACAACCTCGAGACGGTGCTCACGTACGAGGGCACGCACGAGGTGCACACACTGTCGGTGGGGAAGGCCCTCACCGGCGAGAACGCGTTCCGCTCGTAGCTACGAGAGCCCGGGGCCTTCGGGAGGCGGCAGCGGGCTCTGCGGCAGGCCCTCGCGCGGCTCTCCCTCGTTGTAGACCCCGGGAGCGACGTCGTTCGGGCCGTCGGGATAGAAGACGCTCGCCAGCCGCTGGATCTGGAGGCGCCCCGGGCCGAGCTCGTACTGGCCGCCGCCGTACAGCCGGATGCCGCGCTCCTCGCACGCCTCGATGGTCTCGAGGAGCTCGCGCACCGTCCCGAACCGGGAGGGCTTGATGTTCAGCCAGCGCGGCTCGAGCGGCAGCCCGTCGAGGTCGCTCAGCGAGTGGATCGGCGCGTCGAAGCTGAGGCGGTCCTCCGCGCCCGCGAGCGCCTCGCGCAGGCCGTCCTCGAGCCACGCGTCCTCGACGACGGCGTCGGGCAGCTCCTCGACGATCGCGCGGTAAAGGTCGGGGTCGGGCAAGAGGTCGACACTCGTGCCGCGGTAGTAGGCCTTCAGGTCGACGACCCGGACGCGCTCCAGCTCGCGCAGCCGTCGCAGGAGCCCCCGGTCCCAGTCCTTCTCCGCGTCGAGCTTGAACTCGAGCTCGGGCGCGGCCTCGAGCCACAGCTCGGGCGCCGACCGGGTCGAGACGACGAAGCGGACGGGACGCTCCTTGCGTTCGAGCGCCTCGCCGAGGCCGACCTCGTTCTGACGGAGAGCGAGGTCGAGCGCGGCGCTCTCGAAGGCCCAGCGTCGGTGATCCTGCCCGGTCGCGTTGTTCTCGTCGCCGCCCCAGAGCTCGAGCTCGTCGAGACGGTGCGAGAGATCCTCCAGGCTCCACGTCCCGGCGAGCATCAGCCCTTCCGGCATGTGGTCGTGATCCTCCGCCGTGTAGGTGACGTCCTCGCCCTCCCCCGTCACGCCGTCCCCCTCGAGGGCGATCGTCGTCGTCACGCGGGTCCAGCCCGACGGCGTCTGCGACTCGCGCCGCTGGAGCGTGTAGCCGTCCACCCGGACCGTCAGGTCCGCCACAGCGTCCCAGAGCGACATACTGGGTGAGCATATGAGGCGGAGCCTGGTGACCAGCGCAGCGACCGCTCTCGTCCTCGCTGCACCTGTCGCAGCTGGGCTGCCGAAGGCGGGGGCGCTCGTGCCCGGGCGCTCCCTCGGCGGCATCCGGCTCGGGGAGTCGCCACGCGCCGTCCGCGCCACGCTCGGCCGCTCCTACGGGACCTGCCGCGGCTGCCGGCGCCGGACCTGGTACTTCACGTACCGGTTCCTCGACAAGCACGGTCTGGCGGTGGAGTTCGAGGGCGGAAGGGTGTCCGGCCTCTACACGCTCTGGCGCCCGGCGGGGTGGCACGCGCCGCACGGGCTGCGGTTCGGCGCCACTCCGCTCGTCGTGCACCGGCGGGTGGGTACGACGCGCACCGTCACCTGCCAGGGCTACGACGCGCTCGTCCACTACGCGTTCGGCGCCCGCACCGTCTACTACCTCTTCGACGGACGGCTCTGGGGCTTCGGCCTGTTCCGTCCGGGGACGAGCCCGTGCCGGTGATCGAGCTCGAGGACGTCGAAAGGGCCGCGCAGCGGCTCGCAGGGGTCGCGCATCGCACTCCGGTCCTCACCTCGCGGACGCTTGACGAGCGCACCGGCGCCCGCGTCCACCTGAAGGCGGAGTGCCTCCAGCGGGGCGGCGCCTTCAAGTTCCGCGGCGCGTACAACAAGATCTCGTCGCTCGAGGAGGATGCGCTGCGACGCGGCGTCCTTGCGTACTCGTCGGGCAACCACGCGCAGGCGGTCGCGATCTCGGCCGCGATCCTCGGCTCACGGGCGACGATCGTCATGCCCGAGGACGCCCCGGCCGCGAAGCTCGACGCGACGCGCGGCTACGGCGCGGAGATCGTCACGTACGACCGGTGGACGGAGAGCCGCGAGGAGATCGGGGCCGGTCTCGCCGCCGAACGGGGGCTGGAGCTCGTCAAGCCGTACGACGACCCGCTCGTGATGGCGGGCCAGGGGACGGTCGCACTCGAGCTGCTCGAGCAGGTCCCGGAGCTCGACCTGCTCCTCGTCCCGGTGAGCGGCGGCGGCCTCATCGCCGGCTGCGCGACCGCGGCGAAGGCATTGCGACCGGAGATCCGCGTCGTCGGCGTCGAGCCCGAGACCGGAGACGACACCCGGCGCTCGCTCGCGTCCGAGGGACGCGTGCGGATCGAGGTGCCGCGCACGATCGCCGACGGGCTGCAGGCGACGGAGCCGGGCGAGCTCACCTTCGACGTGAACCGGGCACGCGTCGACGAGATCGTCACGGTGAGCGACGAGGAGATCGTCGAGGCGATGGTCTTCCTCTTCGACCGCCTGAAGCTCGTGGTAGAGCCGAGCGGCGCCGTGGGCGTGGCGGCTCTGCTCAGCGGGAAGCTCGACGCCCGCGATAAGTACGCCGGCGTCGTCCTCTCGGGCGGGAACGTCGGTGCCGCGCGCTTCGCCGAGCTCGTCGCTAGCCGCGCTGCAGTCCGAGCAGGCTGATGTCGAGGAGCGTCCTCTCCGCTGCCGCAACGTCTTCCTCGCCGTCCGGCAGGCGCCCGAGCACCCAGCCCGTGAGCACCTCGTCGATCGAGCCGTAGACGACGGTCGCCGCGACGCGGGCGTCGATGTCCGCGCGGAACTCCCCCCGCTCGATGCCGCGCACGATCACGCGGTGGATCGCCTCGATCGGCTGTGCGAGCTCGCCGATCCGTTCGGCGAGCTCCGGGCTGCGGCCGAACTCGCGCACCACGACGCGAACCACGTCCGGCAGGTGGAGCCAGGTGCGCAGGACGATGGCGGTGATGTGGCGGAGCTGGTCGACGGCCGGCTCGTCTGTCTCCTCGACGCTCTCGATCCGTGCGAGGAGGACGCTCCAGTTCTCGTGGAAGACGGCCTCGAGGACCTGGTCCTTCGACTCGAAGTAGTGGTAGAGGAGCCCGTGGGCGACGCCCGCCTCCTCGGCGATGTCGCCGACCCGGCTCGCGTGGAAGCCCTTCCGCGCGAAGACGCGTACGGCGGCGTCGAGCAGCTGCCGCCGCTTGTCCTCCACGGCCTGCGTACGTTCGGCCAAGCGGCCGGACCTACTCCGGCTTCTGCCCGTCCGTCACCGGCGGCGCCGGCGACGGGACGATGTCCTTGACCGCGCCCGCAACTCTGCCGATCGCCTGCTGAACGTCGCTCGGGATGATCCAGACCTTGTTCGCCTCACCCTGCGCGATCTGGGGGAGCGTCTGGAGGTACTGGTACGCGAGCAGCTCGGCGTCCGGCTTGCCCTCGTGGATGGCGCCGAAGACGGTCTCGATCGCCTTCGCCTGCCCCTCGGCCTGCAGCATCGTCGCCTGCTTCTCGCCCTCGGCCTTGAGGATTGCCGCCTGCTTCTCGCCCTCGGCCTGAAGGATCGACGACTGCCGAGCTCCTTCCGCCTGGAGGATCGCCGCGCGCTTGTCGCGGTCGGCGCGCATCTGCTTCTCCATCGAGTCCTGGATCGACGCGGGCGGGTCGATCGCCTTCAGCTCCACGCGGTTGACGCGGATGCCCCACTTGCCGGTTGCCTCGTCGAGCACGCCGCGGAGCTGTCCGTTGATCTCGTCGCGCGACGTGAGCGTCTTCTCGAGCGCCATGCCGCCGATCACGTTGCGCAAGGTCGTGACGGTGAGCTGCTCGATCGCCTGGATGTAATTCGCGATCTCGTACGTCGCGGCCTTCGCGTCGGTGACCTGGAAGTAGATGACCGAGTCGATGTTGACGACGAGGTTGTCCTCGGTGATCACCGGCTGCGGCGGGAACGAGACGACCTGCTCGCGCAGGTCCAGGAGCGGCCGTACGCGATCGATGAACGGGACGACCATCGCGAGCCCGGGCGAGAGCGTGCGCGAGTAGCGGCCGAGGCGCTCGACGACGCCGGCGCGGGCCTGAGGGACGATGCGAATCGTCCGCGCCAGGGTGACAAGGACGATGACGGCGACGATGAGGATGACGATCAGGGCGACCATGCGGGATTCCGGCTCCTATCTGTACACGAGGGCAGTGGCCCCCTGGATCTGTGCGACCTCGACCTCCGTGCCGACGTCGAACTCCTCGTCGGGGACGTAGGAGCGAGCGCTCCACTCCTCGCCTCCGATCTTGACCCGGCCACCGCGGCCGTCGACCCGCTGGAGGACGATCGCCCGCGCGCCTTCGAGCGCCGCGGCGCCCGTGCGGATCGCGCGCGGCATGGTCAGGTGCGCCCGCGCGATCGGACGCAGAAGACCAACGGCCGCGAACGAGCCGATGCCGAAGACGACGATCTGAATCCAGACGGCGCCGCCTGCCGCCGCAGTGACGGTCGCGGCCAGGGCGGCGAGGGCGATCGGGCCCAGGAAGAACAGGCCCGGCGTGAATGCCTCGCCAACCGCGAGGAGGACGGCGACGATGGCCCAGGCGATCCAGGCGGGCATAGCGAAAGAGTACGCCCGGAAGCGGCTGCGATCTATCCTGAGCAGAGCAATGAAGCGGGCGCTCCTAGTGGTGCTTGCCTCGCTCGCCTTCGTCGGCAGCGCCGCCGGGGCGAACTCACATCCGCGCGTGCTCGCGATCACCTTCGGGCCGGATCTCGAGATCAACCCCGTCACGCAGGGCTACCTCACGCATCAGCTCTCGCACGCGGCGAGCGCCGGCTACGACGCCGCGGTGATCCTGCTCGACACGCCCGGGGGCCTCTCGACGTCGATGAAGACGATCTACCAGGCGGAGCTGGCCTCGAAGATCCCGGTGATCGTCTACGTCTCGCCGGCAGGCTCCCGCGCCGCGTCGGCGGGCGTCTGGGTCTCGCAGGCGGCGGACGTCCTCGCGATGTCGCCGACCTCGAACATCGGCTCCTCGACGCCGATCGACTCGAGCGGCCAGAACCTCGGCAAGGATCTCCGCCGCAAGGTGATCAACGACTCGGTGGCCTCGCTCACCGCGCTCGCGGCGACCCATCACCGAAACACGACGTGGCCGGCGAAGGCGGTGCGGGTGGCGTCGAACCTCACCTCGACCGAGGCGCTGCGGATGCACGTGATCGACTTCATCGCCCCGAACCTGCCGGCACTCCTCAAGAAGCTCGACGGCTACCGGACGAAGGACGCGAGCCGCCCCTTCACGCTGCACCTCGCCGGCGCCCAGATCGACACCGTCAAGCCCGGCTTCTTCACGCGCTTCCTCAACACGATCATCGACCCCAACCTGATCAGCCTGCTCTTCCTGCTCGGCATCATCGGCCTCGTCTTCGAGGTGCTCCACCCGGGAATCGTCCTGCCGGGGGCGCTGGGCGCGGTCTGTCTCGTGATGGCGTTGTACGGGTTCTCGGTGCTCACGCCCAACTGGGGAGGCCTCGCGCTCCTCCTGCTCGGGGTCATTCTCCTGATCATCGATCTGCACTCGCCGACGCACGGCGTGCTCACGGTCGGCGGCCTCATATCGCTGGGCTTCGGGCTTGCGCTCCTGTTCCAGAACCAGCCTGCCGTCTATCGCGTCAACGAGTGGCTGGTCGTGGGGATAGGCGCCGTCATCGGTGCCTTCTGGGTCTTCGCGACGGGCAAGGCCCTCGCCGCTCGTCGGCTGCCCGTGGAGACCGGAGTGCACACGATGATCGGGCAACGCGCCCAGGTGCGCGCGCCGGGGCTCGTCTTCGTCGACGGCGCGCTCTGGCAGGCGCACACGGCGGACGACTCCGAGCTCGTCCCCGGTGAGCAGGTGGAGGTCGCCGCAGTCGAGGGTCTCCGCCTCACGGTTCGCCGGTAGGGGTAGGATCGAATCGTGCTCGGCTTCGTCCGGGTCTTGAGGGAATACGAGCGGGCCGTCTTCTTCCGCTGGGGCCGGCTGCTCGATCCGCCGCGCGGTCCCGGCCTCGTCTGGAAGATCCCGATCGTCGACCAGCTCGTGAAGGTCGACCTGCGGACGATCACGCTCAACATCCCGCCGCAGGAGGTCATCACCAGGGACAACGTGCCGGTGCGTGTGAACGCGGTCGCGTACTTCAAGATCGTCGACCCGAAGAGCGCGATCGTGCAGGTCGAGAACTACATGGTCGCCACGTCCCAGATCGCCCAGACGACGCTGCGGTCGGTGCTCGGGCAGCACATGCTCGACGAGCTGCTCTCCGAGCGGGAGAAGATCAACGAGATCCTCCAGGGGATCATCGACGAGGCGACCGGGCCGTGGGGGATCAAGGTCTCGATCGTCGAGGTGAAGGACGTCGAGATCCCGAGCGGCATGCAGCGGGCCATGGCGCGCCAGGCGGAAGCCGAGCGCGAGCGGCGGGCGAAGATCATCAACGCCGAGGGCGAGTTCCAGGCGGCCGAGAAGCTGAAGGACGCGGCGCTCGTGATCGAGGAGCATCCGATCGCGTTGCAGCTGCGCTACCTGCAGACGCTGCTCGAGGTCAGCAGCGGCAGCACCTCGACGATCATCTTCCCGGCGCCCGTCGACATCATCAAGCCGTTCCTCGAGCGGGCGAAGTCCTAGCTCGCGAGACCTGCAGTCTCGCTCGCTCGGAGACGGAACTCCGCGGACCGGAAAGCGCGGTTTCCGGCCCGCTCCGTGCTGTTCTTGCTGTTGGATCCCTGGACGGGAGGCTGCTCTTGTGCGCTCGCGCCGGCCTAGGCCGGCGCGAGCGCAGTCCGGCCTCCGGCTAAGTCGCCGCTACGCGGCCGCCCTAGCCTCCGGCCTTTGGCCTGGCTTCCGGATGAAGCGGCCAGGGAAGGCCGAGGCGTGACGGCAGCTCGTTCAGCGTCTCTATCCGCGGCTCGAAGTCGGGGTTGCGGCCCTCGCGGTCGAGGAGGATCGCGCGCATGCCGAGCGCCCGCGCTCCCTCGATGTCGTCCGCGATCGTGTCGCCGACCATCACGGCGTCGGACGGCTCGACGCCGAGCAGATCCAGCACCGCGCGGAAGATCGACGCGTGGGGCTTCGTGCGGCCGTGATGCAAGGAGCTGATCCCGGCGTCGACGTCGAGGCCGTGGTGGCGGGCGAACTCGCCCACGTCGCGCGACGAGTTCGAGACGAGGCCGATGCGGAAGCCGCGGGCGTGCAGAGCCGCGAGTGTGTCGGGCGCGTCGTCGTAGAGCTCGAAGTTCTCGTGGCGCTCCCAGGCTCGCGTGATCTCGACCGCGCAGGCGTAGGCCGAGTCCGCCTCCCCGCCCATCCCGCGCACGATCCGCTCCGTGAAGCGGAACCAGATCTCGTCGTCGTGCACCAGCTCGGGGTGCCGGTGAAGGTCGACCAGTGCCGCTTCACGCGCGGCCTCGTAGCGGGTGGGCTCGAGGCTCAGCCCGTGGCGCTCGGCCACGCGCACGTAGCCGTCGGGCCCGAGCTCCGGCCCAGGCCGCGCGAGCGTGAAGTCGACGTCGAAGAGCACGGCCTTGAGCTCCGCCATCGCCCGCTACCCTATGGCGCGGTCTCGGGGTGTGGCGCAGCCTGGTAGCGCGCTCCGTTCGGGTCGGAGAGGTCCCCAGTTCGAATCTGGGCACCCCGATTTCTCTTCCTCTCACCCGGGTCGAACCGGGCTGATGCTCGGACGGCCGTCCGGTCAGTTGGCCTTTTCGGCAAGCTCCTTCTCGGGGGTCGGCACCGGCGCCACCGCTCGGTGAGACGGCTCGGCGACGAGTTTCAGGACGCGCATGCCGTGGACGTAGACGATGCTTCCGCCGAGCCAGCCGCCGAGGGTCAGCAGGCCGAAGCCGATCAGGGTGAGGACGAACGATCCGGTGGGGACGGAGCGGTCGACGTAGCCGCCGTGGCCGAAGATCGCCGCGAGCAGGAAGACGACGGTCGCCGTCACCATCGTCAGCAGGTGGATGGTTGCGGTTCGCCAGAGTGGGCTGCCCCACTCGATCCCGAGCCACTCGGCCAATCCGGTCAGAGCTGTCGGCACGGTCACGATCAGCCCGATGACGAGGGCAAGCCACCAGGCCGTTGCGGTATTGCGGTCGCTGACCCCGACGACGCTCAGAATGCCGAGGACGGCGGCGGCGGTGTAGATGCCGATCGTCGCGTCCGTGAGCGGCGGATGGAGCGGATGACCCGGTAGCCCCTTGATGAGGTAGCTGAGTCTCATGGCGACTCCTTTCGCGGAGACCACCGGCAACTACCCGTCCGGAACGGCACGAATCGCACATGACCGGTTAGAGGCCACGTGGCGCGGGTAGGGATGCGCGATGCCGTGGCTCGCGAAAGCGCTCCTCCTGGCGTTGAAGACGAAGCGCGGTCGTGAGCTGCTCTTCGCCGGCGGCATCGGGGCGGTCGACATCGCCCGAAGCAAGCGGGCACGTGAGCTCTATGCCAGAGCCCGGGACGTGGCGATGGACCCGCGTCCACGGCGGAAAGCCGCCGGGCTCGTGCGGAACGCGGCGGACAGAGTCCGGCGCTCCGGCTAGCCGAACCGGATCACGCTGCGGATCCCGTCCTGGGCCTCCATCAGCGCGAAGCCGTTGTTGACCTCGTCGAGGCTCAGCGTGTGGGAGACGAACGGCGCGACGTCGATGTCTCCTGCGAGCGAGCGGTCGACCAGCTCCGGCACCTGATCCCGCCCCTTCACGCCTCCGAAGGACGAGCCGCAGACCCGGCGGCCCTGGATCAGGAACCGCGGGACGATGTCGAGGGTCTCGCCCTTGCCGGCGACCCCCACGACCGTGCACAGCCCCCATCCCATGCGTGCCGACTCGACCGCCTGCCGCATCACCGCGACGTTTCCGGTCGCCTCGAACGTGTAGTCGGCGCCGAACCCGTCCGTCAGCTCGAGGACGCGCTCGACCGCCTCCGGCCCGCCGGCCAGCGTGTCGGTCGCGCCTTGCCCACGGGCCAGCGCCAGGCGCTCCTCGGACAGGTCGACCACGACAATCCGCTCGGCGCCCTGCAGACGGCATCCCGCGACAGCGCCGAGGCCGACCATGCCGGCCCCGAAGACCACGCACGTCGAGCCGGCCTCCACCTTCGCGGTGAACATCGCCGCGCCCAACCCCGTCGACAGGCCGCAGGCGAAGAGACAGGCATGCTCGAAGGGCGCCTCCGGGCTGACCTTCGCCAGCGCGATCTCCGGCATCACCGTGTACTCCGCGAACGTCGAGGTACCCATGAAGTGACGGATCGCCTCGCCCTCTCGCGCGAGCCGCGTCGTGCCGTCGGGGAGGAACCCCTGGTTCTGCTGCTCCCGGATCGCGAGGCAGAGATTCGTCCTCGTGCTCCGGCAGTGGACGCACTCCCGGCACTGCGGCGAGAAGAGCGTGACGACGTGATCGCCCGGTGCGACCGACGACACTCCTTCGCCGACCTGCTCGACTACCCCGCCACCCTCGTGCCCGAGCACGGTCGGCGCATAGCCCGACGGGTCGGCGCCGGACGCGGTGTACAAATCCGTGTGGCAGACGCCGCACGCCACCAGCCGCACCAGGACCTCTCCGGCTCGCGGCTCCGACAGCTCGACCTCCTGCACGACGAGCGGCTTCCCGAACTCCTCGAGAACTGCGGCCCGCATCCTCATGCCGACACCGTAAACGAGTGCCGGTCAGGGGTAGGTATCGCGGAGCCAGCGAAGCCGTTCGGCGAGGACCGGCTCGAGCTCGAGCCGGCGCGGCAGGGCGAGCATGAACGACGCGTAGATCCAGGCGGCATAGACGGGGAGGCATTCCTCGAGCAGGTCGGCGTCGTGGTCGCCGTAGGCCTCGAGGGCGATGCGGGACGCGTCGTCGGCGCGCACGCGCGCGGAGAGAGCGAGCGCCGCGAGATCGAACTCGCGCGGGCCGCGGCACGCCGTCTCGAAGTCGTGCCAGAGCGGTCCGGGCAGGCAGTTGGCGAGATGCGCGTCGCCGTGGATCGCCTGCGCCCGGCCTCCCGGCCTTCGCACGCCGAGCTCACGGAGGAACTCGACGTCGGCGGACGGCTCGAGGCGATCCGTGATCGCAACGAGGTCGTCGGTGTGGAGGGACGGCAGCTCGCCGTCGTAGTCGGCCAGCGCCTCGTGGATCGCACGCAGAGCCTGGCCTGCCGCGACCGGCTCCACCTCGCGACGCGGCCTCACGTACTGCCAGAAGGCCACGACGTGGCCGCCGAGCCGGTGCGGACCCGGATCGAGCAGGTCGGAGGGCGGCACGACCGCCGCGCCGGCGCGCGCCGCATGCGCCGCGATGCTCAGCTCGCGGATCACGTCGTCCTCGGGCGGCCCGTCCGGATACGGCCGCCCACTGGAGACGCGCGCGACGAGCGGCAGCGGCCTCAGATGGACAAGGACGTGCCACGCATCGCGGAGGACGATCGGGTCGTCGGACTGCAACCCGTGCTCCGCCGCCACCGCGACGGCCGCCTCGACCGCGGACTCGCTCATCCGAACCCGTAGGTCCCGGGGAAGCGCTCGGCGAGAAGCCGGACGAGAAGCGAGACCGGGAGGCCGACGACGTTGAGGTAGTCGCCCTCGATCCGCTCGACGAGCGCGGCGCCCTGGCCCTGGATCGCGTAGCCGCCCGCGCGTCCCTCCCACTCGCCGCTCGCCACGTACCAGGCGACGTCGCGGGGCGTCAGCTCGCGAAAGGAGACGAGCGTCGTCTCGCGGTGCACCTCCTCCCACGCCGGCGTGATCAGCGCGAGGCCGGAGACGACCTCGTGCGTCCGGCCGGCGAGGCTCTCGAGCATCTCCTCCGCCTCCTCCGGGCCGGAAGGCTTGCCGTAGACGCGGCCCGTGCAGAGGACCTCCGTGTCGCAGCCGAGCACCGGCCGCCCGTCCGCCCCCGCGAGCACGGAGCGCGCCTTGCCGAGCGCGTGCGCGACCGGATCCTCCTCCGTCTCCTCGTACTGCGGCGCAACGACGTCGAACGGCACGCGAAGCTGCTCGAGGATCTCGCGCCGCCTCGGCGAGGTGGACGCTAGGAGGAGGGGCGCCGCAGGCGCGCTCGCCATATCTCCTCCGCGGGCCACTTCCGCGCCCAGTCGGCAGTCACGTAGTCGTAGCGCGGGTGGGTCTCGGCGTTGGCCGGCGCCTGAAGCTCGATCAGGTCGAGGATCTCGAAGCCGTTCGCCCGCAGCAGCCGGATCCAGTCGCCGTGGGCGAGCTGATACTCGACGCCTTCGCCGGGCCACTCGAAGCGGTACATCCCGAACTGGGGCCGCTGGAGCCGCTCCTCCGCGGGCACGCTCTCGTCGGGCATGCAGAGGATCGAGAGCGTCGAGTTGCGGAGGAAGACGAGCTCGCCCTCCGGCCGGAGCAGGCGTGCGGCCTCGGGGATCCAGCGGTACGGATCGGCCCAGATCGAAGCTCCGTACTCCGAGACGGCCAGGTCGAACGCGCTGTCGGGGAGCGGCACCTCCTCGGCGAAGGCCTCCACGAGCTCCAGCCCCAGGCCGAAGCGCTCGTTGCACCGGCGGGCCGTCGCGAGCTGCGCCGGAGTCGGGTCGACTCCGACGACACGGGCCGCCCCGTGCTTCTTCAGCCAGGCGCCGAAGTAGGCGGTGCCGCAGCCGAGCTCGACGACGTCCTTGCCGGAGAGGTCGGGCAGCGCCTGCAGCTCACGCTCGGGGAGCTGCCAGATGCCCCAGCCGATCTCGTCCTGAGCCCAGGCCTGGTCGGCTCGCTCGTCCGTGTAGTCCGCGTTGGCGCGGGTCCAGACCTCGACGTTCGGGTCAGCCACCGAACCAGAGGGCGATCTCGCGCTGGGCGGATTCGGGAGAGTCGGAGCCGTGCACGAGGTTGTCCGGCATCGAGGAGGCGAGATCGCCCCGGATCGTGCCCGGCGCCGCCTGCGCGGGATCGGTGGCGCCGATCGTCGCCCGCAGCGTGGCGATCGCCCCCTCGCCCTCGACCACGAGCGCCCAGGTCGGGCCGGACGTGATGAACGCGACGAGCTCGCCGAAGAAGGGCTTTTCGCGGTGCTCCGCGTAGTGCTCCTCGCCGAGCTCGCGACTCGCGGTGACGAGCTTCGCCTCGCGGATCTCGAAGCCGCGCGCCTCGATCCGCCCGAGGATCTCGCCGGCGAGCCGGCGCTGTACGGCATCGGGCTTGATGAGGATCAGGCTGCGCTCGGCCGCCACGGCGTCAGCGCCTGCTCGCGCGCCGCGCCCGCCGCGTCCCGAGCGCCGGCGGCGTTCCCGGCACCGCGGGCTCGATCGGCGTCTCGCAGTACGGGCAGACCTGCCAGATCGGCTCGAGCGGTGAGCCGCAGCTCGCGCACGCCTGCTTGAGCTTCGTCGTGCACACCGGGCAGACGAGATAGCCCGCGTCGACCTCGGCATGGCAGACGGGGCAGCGGAGGTCCACCGCCGCGATCCGGTCCTCGATCGCCCTGATCTCGAGCTCCCGCTCGCGCACGTCCTCGAGGTACTCGGGAGGGCGGAAGAGCATGTAGATGAACGGCCCGACGAACGGGACGACGACCGAGATCAATGTCGAGAGGCCGATGAACAGCGGATCCTCCATCCGCCGCTTCGCATCCTTGTACGTCCAGAAGGCGAGCGAGAGCCAGAGGACGACCGCGAAGAACGCCAGGCCGTTGAGGATGGCGTGCACGGTGCCCGAGCCGATGAAGCTGGCGAGAACGAACGCAGTCACAGCAGCATCCTGCCTACAACCCACCCGAAAGCGAAGGCGGTACCGATCGCGCCGGCGAGGACGACGAACGCGAGCGCGAACATCGTGAGCTTCTCGCCGGGGTTATGGGTCGCGGTGCTCGCCACTTAGATCCGCAAGAAGGTACAGGGAGCCGGTGACGAGCACGGCGCCGACCGGTCCCGCAAGCTCGAGCGCCCTGGCGTGCGCGGCCGTCGGCTCCGGCACCGCTTCGACCCGCGCGAAGTGGCCGGAGGCGAGCGCGGCGAGCTCGTCGGCGGGAAGCGCGCGGCCGCTGCGGCTCTCGGTCGCCACGAGCGTGGAGCCGAGCACCGAGAGCGCCTCGAGCATCATTCCGGGGCGCTTGTCGCGGAGGATCGAGCAGACGATCGTCCAGTCGCCGGTGGGCTCCGACGGCAGACGCGGCAGCAACCAGCCGATGCCCGCGAGGTTGTGGGCTCCGTCCCAGATCTCGAGCGGCTCCTCGCCGCGCCTCTCGAGCCGTCC
>DASSVO010000031.1:0-29647 GCA_035706005.1 Gaiellaceae bacterium
GGCCGAGCCGGTTCTTCGGCAGCATGCCGACGACCGCCTCGTAGACGACCCGCGTCGGATGCTTCGCGAGCACCTCGGACGCCGTGGCGCGACGGATGCCGCCCGGATACTCCGAGTGCCGCACGTACTGCTTCTGCAGGAGCTTGTTACCGGTCAGCCGGATCTTCTCCGCGTTCACGACGACGACGAAGTCGCCCGTGTCGACGTGCGGCGTGTACTGCGGCTTCCGCTTGCCGCGGAGCGTGTCGGCGATCTGGGTCGCGAGCCGGCCGAGCGTCTTTCCCTCGGCGTCGACGAGATACCACTCGCGTGTGATCTCGCCCGGCTTTGCGCTGTAGGTCTTCATACAGAGAAAGGGGCGGACAGAGCGTCCGCCGACGGCCGAGTGTAGCGAAAAAGCACAGCTTCCAGCCCTTGCGCGAAGGCGGTCGCGCCGCCGCGCGACGGGTGCCGAACGTACGGTGCATCCTCGAGAACCGCGGCCGCGAGCCGGCCGACGGCGATCGCGGTCCGGCCGCGGACGACCTCGGCGAGAAACGATTTCGACGCCTCGATCTCCGCGCGCGTCGGACGCCGGTTCGACGTCGCGGTGCCCGGATGCGTCGGTACGACGTTCCAGAGCAGCACGTCCTTCTCGACCTCGAGTTCGCGGAGAACGCGGTGGACGATCGTCGAGCTCGCCTCGGCCGGGCCGGCGCCGGTCAGCTGGCGTTCGGACGTGAACGCGAGGCCGCTGATCCGTCCGCCGCGGTAACCGGCCGACTCGCCGACGAGCACGAAGGGAGCCTCATCCCGCGCGGCGAGGTACTCGCGAAGGCGGCTGCGTCGCAACTCCGAGTCGGCGTACTGGTTGTACGTCTCGCCGATGCACGCCGCCGTGAGCCGGCTGACGAGATCTTCAGACGCCAACTTCGGCCGTGGCGCCCGGCGCAACGGCGTCGACCCGTTCGAGCCACGGCTGAGCCTCCAGCCGCTCGAACGTGTCGCGCGCCTCCGCGAGCAGCGGCTGCGCGTCGTCGGGACGTCCCCGAGCCGTCAGCCACTCCCCGTGCTCGAGCTGCACGACGGCGAGATGGAACGGGAGCTCGAGGGCACGAAGCTGAGCCGCCGCCGCGGTGAAATGGCGGTCGGCACCGGGATCCTCTCCGGCGAGGTGAGCCCGGAAACGGCTGGCGGTGGCGTCGAGGAAGGGCGGCCGGAGGCCGACAGGAAGCGCCTCGACGATCTCGATCATCTCGTTGAGCTTCGCGTGGTCTCCGAGCGCGAGGGCCGCCTCGAGAGCATGCATGAACGCGAGCTTGGGGCCCTGAGACGCGATGCCGAGAGCTTCGCGGGTCGCGAAACCCTGCTCGGCGGCGGCGAGGGCGTCTCGGTAGTTGCCCTCTGCCAGGCGGACGGCGGCGAGCCCGGGCTGATAACCGCTCTCCGCCTGGGCGTCACCGGAGCGGCCGAGCTCCTCGTAGCGACCGAGCAGCCGGCGCGCTTCGTCGAGCTGTCCGCGCTGGACGTAGATCTCGACGGGGCCGGTCGTGGGGCTGAGCAGGTTCGACTCGACGCCGAGCTGTTCCTCCGGGAGCTCGGCCAGGCGGGCCAATGCCTCGTCCCACCGCCCGAGCATGGTCAAGGCATACGTCATCTCACTCAGCGCGAACCACTCGTAGCGGCGGTTCCCGATCCGATGGTGGACGGCGTGTGCCTGCTCGAGATGGGCGAGAGAGTCGGAGTAGCGGTCGCGCTGGAACGCAAGGTCGGCCAGGTGTGCGTACGCGCCGCCCAGCTCCGGGTAGTTCTCGTGTGCAAGGGCCGTGTCGAGCGTGAGCTGGAACAGGCTGCGCGCTTCCTCGGGGCGGCGCCACGCAATGAGCCTCGCCCTACCGGTCCAGCCCCTCGCCATCAGCTCCGGCACTTGGAGCGCCTCGGCGAGATCGAGGCCGCGCTCGGTCAGCTCGGACGCCCGCGCTGGGTTGCCGGCGAAGAAATGCGCGCCACCGAGACGCAGCATCAGGAATGCAAGGTCGGCGTCCGGGTCGTCGTCGCCGATCAGCGCGTAAGCCGCTTCCAGGCGCTCGATCGCCTGCTCGATGTGACCCGCACCCTGCTCCGTCATCGCCAGCCAGCTGGAGGCTCGGGCGGCGGCATGGGTGTCCCCGGCCGACTCGTAGAGGCGGATCGTCTCCTCGAAGAGCTCTTTGGCGCCCTGGCTCTCGCCTGCGGCGTACGCCATCTCACCGGCGCGCAGGAGCGCCTGTGCGGCGTCCGCCGGGCGCTCCGTGAGCTCGGAAGCGTGCCTGAAGTAGCGCTGCGCTTCCGTGGAAGCACCGAGCGAGGCCGCTCGCTCTCCGGCCCGCAGCAATGCCCGGTGCGCCTGTCGACGCAGGCCCTCGCTGTCGGCGGCGTCGGGGTCGAGCCGGTAGGCGTCGAGTAGGTGGGAGGCGATCACCTCGGCCACCTCGTCCTCGCCGAGCGTGGCGATGAGGTGCTCGGCGGCGGCGAGATGCTTCTCGCGCCGCTCGCGCTTGGGCAGCGTCTCGTAGGCGACGTGGCGGAGCAGGTCCTGCAGGAACGTGTACTGGCCCTGCTCGGGCGAGCGCGGGTCGGACTGCAGGCCGAGGACCTCTCTGCGCACCATCGCCGTGAGCAGTTCCTCCAGCCGGTCGGGCTCGAGGCCGCTGAGCGCTCCCAGGGCCTGCGGCGTGAAGGTCTTGCCCAGCACGGCCGCGTCGCCGAGCAGCCGCCGCTCTTCGGGCGAAAGCCCGTCGAGGCGCGCCGCGATCAGCGCATGCAGGGTCTCCGGCACCTCGAGCTTCCCCACTTCGCCGACGACGTTGTAGGCAGAGCCGTCCTCGACCAGCAAGCCCCGGTCGAGCAGCATCCGCACCGTCTCGACGGCATAGAGGGGGACGCCCTCGGCACGCTCGAGGATCTGCTTGCGCAGGGAGGCCGTCAGCCCCGGCACCAGACCCACCAGCAACTCCTCCATCGCCTGCCCGGAGAGCGGCTCGAGGTAGAGGGAGGTGAAGTTGCGGTGTCCGGCGCCCCAGGTCGGCCGTTTCTCGAGCAGCTCCGGTCGCGCCAGCGTGACCACGAAGAGCGGCTTGTCGCGCGACCACTCGAGCAGGTACTCGACGAAGTCGAGCAGCGAGGCATCCGCCCACTGCATGTCCTCGAAGGCGAGGATCGTCGGATACGTGTCGGCAAGGCGCTCGAAGAACAGCCGCCACGCTGCGAAGAGGTCCTGGCGATCGTGCGATGCCCCTTCGCCGAGAGCGAGCAGCTGTGCGAGCCTCGGCTCGACGAATCGCCGCTCCTCCGGATCGAGCAGGTGCTCCTGCAGCGCGGCCTGCAGCTTTTGGAGCGCCTGCTCCGGCTCCTCCTCCTCGGTGATCCCGCAGCGCCACCGCACCATGTCCGCGAGCGCCCAGTAGGTCACACCCTCGCCGTAGGCGAGGCAGCGGCCGCGGTGCCAGTAGATGGTCTGGACGATCCCGTCGAAGTACTTGTAGAACTCCCACGCGAGACGTGACTTGCCGATGCCGGCGATCCCGGTCACCGAGACGAGCTGGGCCCGCTGCTCCTCGGCGCTCACGTGGAACAGATCCTTGATCTGGCGGAGCTCGCGGTCGCGGCCGACGAACGGCGCTTCCAGGCCCTCCGACTTCAGCGAGCCCGCGCGTCCCGACACCACGCGCAACGCGCGCCAGAGGGGCGTTTCGCCCTCCTTGCCCTTGAGCTCGAAGCTCCCTGCGGGCTCGTAGACGACGGTTCCCTCCGTCGCCCGCCGCGTCCCCTCTCCGACGAAGACCGAGCCCGGCTCCGCGACGGACTGGACGCGTGAGGCGGTGTTGACGAGGTCTCCCGCCACCATTCCCTCGCCCGCAGCGGCGAGGTTCACGGCCGCCTCGCCGGTCAGGACGCCGGCGCGCGCCCGCAACCCGTCGAGACCGGCCTCCTGCCCCAGCGCCTGGACGGCTGCGACGAGGTCGAGCGCGGTGCGAACGGCCCGCTCGGCGTCGTCCTCGGTCGCCACCGGCGTCCCCCACACGGCCATGACCGCGTCGCCGATGAACTTCTCCACCACGCCGCCGTAGAGCCCGACGAGCCGCCGGCAGGTGTCGAAGTAGCGCGACAGGAGCTCCCGCACCTCCTCCGGGTCGCGCCCCTCGGAAAGGGCCGTGAAGCCCACGAGATCGGCGAACAGCACGGAGACGAGGCGACGCTCCGCAACTGCGGTTTCTGGCGGAGACGTCGCTATGGCGCCGCTGAGCGCCGTGCCGCAGTCGCCGCAGAAGCTCTCGTCCGGCTCGTACGGGGCGCCGCAGGAAGGGCACGTGAGCTCGACCGCGAGGGGCCGGCCGCAGCCGACGCAGAACTTCCTTCCCTCGCGGTTCTCGCGTCCGCAGGAGCCGCAAACCGCCATCAACCGGAGCCTAATCCGATGTAAGCCCGGTTACAAAGCCGGTTCGGATCCGGTCAGCCGTAGACGATGAGCTCCAGAAGGCTGCCGTCAGCGTCCCGGAAGTAGACGCTGGTGCCCGGTCCGCGTGCACCGCGGCGCTCGACCGGGCCGAGCTCCACCTCGACGCCGTGCGCCTCCAGATGCTCCACCGCCTCGGCGACCGCTCCGTTCCAGACGAAGCAGAGATCGCTGTTTCCCGGCCGGACGGGGTCGGCCGCACGCGCTACTCCCACTCGATCGTCGCGGGCGGCTTCGACGTCACGTCGAGCACCACGCGATTGACACCGGGGATCTCGTTCACGATGCGCGCCGAGATCGTCTCCACCAGGTCGTACGGGAGGCGCGCCCAGTCGGCCGTCATCGCGTCGTCGCTCGTGACCGCGCGGATCACGATCGGGTAGCCGTACGTCCGCTCGTCGCCCTGCACGCCGACCGACCGCACCGCCGGCAACACCGCGAAGGACTGCCAGAGCTCGCCGTAGAGGCCGGCCCGCCGCACCTCCTCCTGCAGCACGGCGTCGGCCTGGCGGAGGATCTCGAGCCGCTCGGCCGTGACGTCGCCGATGATGCGGATCGCAAGGCCGGGCCCGGGGAACGGCTGGCGCCAGACCATCCGCTCGGGCATCCCGAGCTCCTCCCCGACCCGCCGCACCTCGTCCTTGAACAG
Organism: Gaiellaceae bacterium; assembly: GCA_035706005.1. Lineage (GTDB taxonomy): Bacteria > Actinomycetota > Thermoleophilia > Gaiellales > Gaiellaceae > Palsa-739. The sequence goes on from DASSVO010000031.1 coordinate 5,124, forward strand.
GAGGCGCAGCGGCTCGACGAGCTTCATCTTCATGTCCGGCGGCAGCCCGCCGACGTTGTGATGCGACTTGATTGTGGCCGCGACGCCCTCGGTTCCGCCCGACTCGATCACATCGGAGTAGAGCGTCCCCTGGACGAGCCAGCGCACATCGCCGAGCTTCCGTGCCTCCTCCTCGAAGACGCGGATGAACTCGCGGCCGATGATCTTGCGCTTCTGCTCGGGCTCTTCGACGCCGTCGAGCAGCTCGAGGAACCGCTCCTGTGCCTGCACGTGCACGAGCGGCACGTGGAAGTGCTCGCCGAACGTCTCGACGACCTGCTCGGCTTCGTCCTGCCGGAGGAGCCCGTGGTCGACGAAGACGCACGTGAGCTGCTCGCCTACGGCTTTGTGCACGAGCAGCGCCGCAACCGCCGAGTCGACGCCGCCCGAAAGCGCGCACAGCACTCGCTCGTGCCCGACCTCCGCCCGGATCCGTGCGACCTGCTCCTCGATGACGGCGGCCGGCGTCCAGGAGGGCGGAGCGTCGGCTGCGCGGTAGAGGAAGTTCTTCAGGACGTTCATGCCGTGCGGGGTGTGCACGACCTCCGGATGAAACTGGACGCCGTAGAGGCCGCGCTCGGGCGCCTCGAAGGCCGCGACCGGCGTCGCCGGAGAGCTCGCCACGACTCGCGCACCTTCCGGCGCAGCCACGACCGTGTCGCGATGCGACATCCAGACCGTCTGCTCGGGCGGCGTGTCGGCGAGGAGCCGCGACTCGGTGACCTCCATGGAGGTCTTCCCGAACTCGGACACGCCCGTGCGATCGACACGGCCGCCGAGCTCGAGTGCCATCAGCTGTGCGCCGTAGCAGATGCCGAGCGTCGGGATGCCGAGCTCGAACAACGCCGGGTCGACGCGCGGCGCGTCGTCGGAGTAGACCGAAGCAGGACCGCCGCTCAGGACGAGGGCGTACGGGTCGCGCGCACGCACCCCGTCGGGGGTGATGCCGTGGCCGACGAGCTCGGAGTAGACGCGGCACTCGCGCACGCGCCGCGCGATCAGCTGCGAGTACTGACCACCGAGATCGAGGACGAGGACAGGCCGGTCCTCCCGGGCCGGGAGCTCCAGAACCTGCGCCTCAGCGCCGATAGTTCGGCGCCTCCTTCGTGATCGTCACGTCGTGCGGATGCGACTCGCGCAGCCCCGCCGCCGTGATCCGGACGAAGCGCGCCCGCTTCATCTCGTCGATGGTCGCCGCGCCGCAGTAGCCCATCGCCTGGCGCAGCCCGCCGACGAGCTGGTGGACGACATGCTGCAGCGGGCCCTTGTACGCGACGCGCCCCTCGATTCCCTCGGGAATCAGCTTCTCGACGTCCTCGACGTCCCCCTGGAAGTAGCGGTCCTTGGAGAAGCCGCGCGCCTTCATGGCCCCGAGCGACCCCATGCCGCGGTACTCCTTGTAGCGCTCGCCCTGCGCGAGGACGACGTCACCGGGCGTCTCGTCCGTCCCCGCCAGCATGCCGCCGAGCATGACGGCGTCGGCCCCCGCGCCGACCGCCTTGGCGATGTCGCCGGAGGAGGTGATGCCGCCGTCGGCGATCACCGGCACCCCGTCCTCGCCGGCGACGGCCGCCACGTCGTGGATCGCGCTCACCTGCGGGACGCCGACGCCCGCGACGACGCGGGTCGTGCAGATCCCCGACGGCCCGATGCCGACCTTGACCGCATCCGCGCCCGCGCCGATCAGCGCCCGCGCGGCCTCGGCGGTCGCGATGTTGCCGGCGACCACGTCGACCGGCACGGCGTCCTTGATCCGCCGCACCATCTCGATCACGCCCTGGGAGTGACCGTGCGCGGTGTCGACGACTATCACGTCAGCCCCGGCAGCCGCCACCGCCTGCGCGCGGTCGAGCGCGTCCGGGCCGACACCGACCGCGGCGCCGACACGCAGGCGCCCCTGCTCGTCCTTCGTCGCGTCCGGGAACTCGATCTTCTTCTGGATGTCCTTGACCGTGATCAGGCCGCGCAGCCGTCCGTCCGCGTCGACTACCGGGAGCTTCTCGATCTTGTTCCGGTGGAGGATCTCCTCGGCCTCCGCGAGCGTCGTCCCCACCGGGGCGGTGACGAGGTTCCGCGACGTCATGAGGGCCGAGACCGGCTGGTCGACGTCGTTCTCGAAGCGAAGGTCGCGATTCGTGAGGATGCCGACGAGAACCGCGTCGTCGTCGGTGATCGGGACGCCAGAGACCTTGTACCGCGCCATCAGCTCGAGCGCCGCCCGCACCGGCGCGTCGGGCGGCAGCGTCACCGGCTCGACGATCATCCCCGACTCGGACCGCTTCACCTTGTCGACTTCCGCGACCTGGGCGTCGATCGCGAGGTTGCGGTGGAGGACTCCGATTCCACCCTCGCGCGCGAGCGCGATCGCGAGCCGCGCCTCGGTGACGGTGTCCATCGCGGCCGAGACGATCGGAATCGCGAGATCGATCGAGCGGGTGAGCCTGGCGCGCGTCGAGACGTCGTTGGGCAGGACGTGCGACTCGGCGGGGACGAGGAGCACGTCGTCGAAGGTGAGCCCCTCACGCCCGAACTTCCGGTCGAGCTCCAGCAGCCGCTGGACGTCGTCGGCGTTCAGCTCGGCTGCTGCGTGCTCGGTCAAGAAGGCCAGGGTAACAGCCCCCGTTGACAACGTCCTAACAGCGTGGAGCTACCGTCATCGCGTGCGCGCGCTCCTCGCGACTGCAGGACTTCTGGCCCTCGCCGGCTCGGCTGCCGCGGGATCTCCGACGGCGCACACCCTGCGCAAGAGCCCGGGCGGGCCCATCGAGGCGATCGCACAGGACGGCCGTACCGTCGCGTGGCTCTCGTCGAGCACGAAAGGTGCGTGTGCCGAGGTGCACGTGCTCTCGCCGGGGGTGCCGGACCAGACTCTTCCCCAGCCCGCGGCCGGCAGCATGACCTGCCGCTGGGATCTCACCGACGGCCAGGCCCAGCTCGCCGTCGCTGCCCGCATCTCCACGGTGCTCTGGACGCTGCACGAGAGCGCGCCTGCGCCCTTCGACAACGTCGTCGCCGCTTCCTTCGGTGGGCCCGAGCGGCAGATCAAGAAGCTCGCACATGCGAGCGACGGCACGGGCAAATGGCTCGTCGGCGTGGCCGGCTCGGGCCGGACGCTCGCCTACTCCTGGGACGACGTCGAGTACGTGGACAAGCTCGCCTGCCTTTCCGGAGGCTCCTGCCGGCGGAAGATCGCCGACGGTGGGATCGGCATCGTCACGCCGACGGGAGATCAGCCCCTGCCGGGAGCGAAGCCGGCACTCCAGCTCGCCGCCTCGGCCGGGCGAATCGCCTACATCCCGGCCACGAGGGTCATGGCGAACCACCCCGGCGCGAGCACCAACAACTCGGTCTACGTCGTGGACGCCGTCACCGGGGATCCGGTGAGCAGCGCGTACGTGCGCGGAGTCCCGGCCGCAATCGCGCTTTCCCCCCACGTGCTCGCAGTCCTCACGCAGCGCGGCCCACGGGACCGGATCTCGTGGTTCTCCGCTACCGACGGGACGAAGCTCGGCAGCGTCCTCGTGTCCAGCCGAGCCGAGCCGCAGCTCGCGGCGACCGACCAGGTCATCGTCTACCGCGTCAACCAGACCCTGCTCGCCGTCTCGACCGCTACCGGCGCCATCCGGACGCTCGCCAAGACGGCGCCCGACCCCGTCGGGCTCACGCTCAAGAAGAACCAGCTCGTCTGGGCCGAGAACCGCACCGACACGGGCCGGCTCCGGGCGCTTGCGGTCCCCGGTAGCTAGACCTCGACGGGCTCGAGCTCCGCGATCTCGACGCCGCCGGCGAGGCGGGCCGCCTCCCGCGGGTCGAAGCGGCCGGCGCCGAGCTCGACGACCGAGGCTGCCGCGCAGCCGACCGCCGTCCGCAACGCCTCCCCGACCGGGCGCCCGTTGAAGCGCTCGGACAGGTAGCCGGCGAGGAGAACGTCGCCCGCGCCGACGGGCGCGATCGGCTCGACGCGCGGGATCGAGGCGCGAAAGCGCTGCACGCGGCGCTTCTCCCGGACGAGCGCGAAGCATGCCGTCTCCTGCGTGATGAGGACGTTGCGCGCCCCGAGGTCGGCGATCGTGTCGAGGGCCATCACGAAGTCCTCCTCGTCCCTGAACTCCTGGCCGACGAGGCTCTCGGCCTCCCGCTGGTTGGGCGAGACGAGGTACGGCTCCGCCTCGACGCCGAGTCGCAGCGGCTCGCCCTCGCAGTCGAGGACGCAGGGGATGCCGCGCCGGTTCAGGTCGTGGATCGCGTGGGCGTAGAAGTCGTTGTCGACGTCGCGCGGGAGCGAGCCCGAGAAGACGACGAAGCTCGCCACGCGCGAGAGGTAGTGGAGCTTGTCGGACAGCATCCGCAGCTCCTCGGGCCGCACGGCCGGCCCCCACTCGTAGACCTCGGTGAGCGCGCCGGCGGTCGGGTCGACGACCGCGATCGAGGTGCGGGACTCGTCGGAGATGCGCACGAAGTCGCTGAGAATCCCTTCGAGGCCGAGATCCTCGACGATCCGGTCGCCCGTGCGGCCTCCCGCGAGGCCCGAGGCGACGACGGGCGTCTCGAGGCGCTTGAGCGCGCGAGCCACGTTGATGCCCTTCCCACCCGCGCTCGTGAGGCTGTTGCTCGCCCGGTGCCGGTGGCCGAACTGGAAGTTGGGGACCGTCAGCGTGCGGTCGGCCGCGGCGTTGAGGGTTACGGTGACGATCACTGCCGGTTCACCACGCCGGGGCGCAGATTACTCGACACGGATCGTCTGACCGACCCGCAGCGCGGTCGGATCGATGCCGGGATTGAGCTGCTCGAGCCTGGCCACCGTCGTCCCCGTCTTCCTCGCGATCGACTCGAACGTGTCGCCGGACTGGACGGTGTACGTCCGGCCGTGTGGCCGCTTTTGCTTCTGCCCATGGGACTTCTTCGTCTTCGCGGTCACGGTCGTGGTCGTCGTGCCGGCGTGATGCTTGCCGTGCTCGAACCCGGCCCGGACGACGAGAGCGCCGATCGTGATCGCTGCGAGGAAGGCGACGGGGGCGGCGAAGCGCGTGAGTCGCCTCCGGTTCACGGCTCAGCCCACGACGGCGACGGCGCGGAGCTCGTCGGCGAGCCGTGTCGCCTCCGCCGCCGCAGCCTCTTGCCAGCCCGCACCTCCGTCCGCATAGAGGACCGAGCGAGAGGCGGAGACGAGCGCGCTCGCGGGTCCCGCCGTGAACGCGGCGGCGAGATCCGCCGGGCGGCCTCCCTGTGCGCCGACTCCCGGCAGCAGCAGCACGGCACGCGGAAGCAGGCTTCGAGCCGTCTCGAGCAGTTCGGGATGCGTGGCGCCGACCACGGCCCCGACCGAGGAGAGCCCGCTCGCACCGACGAGATCCGCGCCCCAGCGGTCGACGAGGCCGGCGACGTGCTGCCACAGGGGCCGCCCGTCCTCGAGAGGCAGATCCTGGACGTCCGCGCTGCCCGGATTGGACGTCTTCACGAGGGCGAAGACGCCGAGCCCGTCCCGTGCGAGGAACGGCTCGAGCGAGTCGTACCCGAGGTACGGGTTCACGGTCACCGCGTCGGCGAGCGGCGCGAACGCGGCGGCGTAGGCGCGGGTCGTCGACGGGACGTCGCCGCGCTTGGCGTCGGCGATCACGAGCACCCCGGCCTCGCGGGCGTAGCGGCAGACCTCTGCGAGCGCGGCCCAGCCCGTCGCTCCCTGCACCTCGAAGAAGGCCGACTGCGGCTTGACCGCGACCGCGATCTCGGCGACCGCGTCGACGATCCCGCAGCAGAACTCGACGACGCCGAGCCCGGCCGGCATCAGCGCCGGATCGGGGTCGAGCCCGAGGCAGAGCGGCGCGCCCTTGCCCTCCACTGCTGCGGCGAGCCGGTCCGCGAAATGCTCCGCCCCGCTCATCGCCATTGAGGATACGGAAGGCCCCGGGAAGGAGGTCCTGCGGCAAAAAACGAAGAGGCCGCCCGGAGGCGGCCTCTCGATCCTCGGAGGAGACTTGGGCTTGTCCCTAGTAGGACGATCCCCCACTCTTGACGGCCGACTTGAGCCCACTGCCGGCCGAGAACTTCGGGACGGTGGCTGCGGGGATGTGCACTTTCTCGCTCGGGTTGCGCGGGTTGACCCCCGTCCTGGCCGCGCGATTCGCGGTCGAGAACTTGCCGAATCCTGTGAACGTGACCTCGCCTCTACCCTTCAGCGTGTCCGTGACGGCGTCGAGGAACGCGTCGACGGCCTTGCCTGCGTCGCGATTGGACAGCTGCGCGCGGCGGGCCACCTCGGATACGAACTCCTGCTTCGTCACTCTCTCCTCCAGTCGTAGATCGCTTGCTGGGCCTAAACGACCCTACCAACTCCGTGTTTGCGGCTCAACCATGCGGTTTTGCGGGGGTTTTCTCGCCTTTCAGCAACTCTCCTGCCCGGAAAAGCGGCCGCAACCGGACTGCCTGGCGCGCGAGAGCGTCCGCTCCTCCCTCCTCGCGGTCGACCACGCAGACCGCGGTGCGGACGACGAGCCCGGCGTCCCGGACCGCTCCGATCGCCTCGAGGAGCGCTCCGCCGGAGGTCACGATGTCCTCCACGAGGCAGACGCACTCGCCCGGCTCGAAGGCGCCTTCGATGCGGTTCGCGGTCCCGTACTCCTTCGCGGCGTCGCGGATCATGAGGAACGGCAGCCCCGAGACGAGTGACGCGGACGCGGCGAGGACGACGCCCCCGAGCACGGGCGCGGCGAGGCGAACGGCTTCGGGCTCGTGCTCGCGGACCGCGGCAGCGATCCGCTCGCCGAGCGGCGCGAGCAGGTCGGCCCGCGTCTCGAAGCGGTACTTGTCGAGGTAGTAGCGCGACCGCTTGCCCGAGCGGAGGACGAAGTCCCCCTCGAGATACGCCGCGGCGACGAGCGCCTCGCCCAGCTCGGCGTCGCTCATGCCGGCAGCGCCGCGATGTGGACCTGGCGGGCCAGTGGAAGGAGCCTGGCTCCCTCCGGCGAGCCCGCACCGAACGTGACGAAGGAGCCGTCGTCGAAGTACACGTCGAGCCGTTCGCGACTCGCGCCGAACCAGCGCCGGTAGGCGGCGGTTCCCGCGAGGGCGCCGCTCGCGAAGCCGACGAGGGCGAAGAGCCTATGCCGCATCGGCAACCGCCGCGAGGCAGCGCTTGAGGTCGTAGAAGACGAGGCCCGGCGTCGCCCGCTCGCGCGTGACGGCGACGATCGTCCGCTCCTCCGGATCGGCCACCGCGAACACGTCTCCATCGGCGAGCGCCGCGTGCAGTTGTGTCACGCGACCCTCGCTGCGGAAGTCGGCAGCACCCTCGAGGAGCTCGCCCACGGTGCGTGCGAGCAGGCTCGCGCGCCCGTCGGGGACGCCGAAGGAACCGGCCAGCCGGCCGTCGCCGGCCACGACTGCAGCCGCCTCGATCCGGGGCGAGATCTCCGCGAGATCCGCAAGCGCGCGCGCCGCGTCCACTGCTCCGACGGTATCAAGGTGCAGACTCTGCTTCCGTGCGGATCAGACGCCGTCAGCTCGTGCACAAGTTCTTCGCCGACCGCGGCACCCACCTCGCGGCGATGGTCGCCTACTTCGCGCTCCTCTCGTTCGTGCCGCTCATCTTCCTCACGCTCTCGCTCTTCGGCCTCGCCCACCGCGCCCAGGCGTCCGACTTCTTCATCCGGGAGCTGAAGCACGCGTTCCCCGGGACGTCGCTCGGCAGCATCATCAAGCTCGTCCACCGCGTGCAGAACAACGCCGCAGCGCTCGGGATCATCGGCGGCGTCGGCCTGCTGTGGTCGTCGCTCTCGCTGTTCAGCGCGCTCGAATCGGCCCTCAACATCGTCTACGGGCTCCCGAACCGGCGCTTCCTGCAAGGGAAGCTCCTCGCGGCGGCGCTGACTGCGAGCGTCCTGGTGACGCTGTTCGCCAGCCTCGTCGTCGGCGCGCTCGGCGTCTCGTTCCTGCAGCACAACCTGGGCACGTTCGCGCGAAGCCCGGCGCTCGCCTTCGTCGTCTCGATCGGAGCGTCGCTCATCGGCGTCTTCCTCTTCCTTCTCGTCGTCTACCGGTGGCTGCCGAACACGCCCGTTCGCTTCGAGGAGGCGCTGCCGGGCGCGATTCTCGGCGCCGTCGTGCTGGAGGCCTCGTTCCAGGTGCTCCCGTACTTCGTGCACTTCGCCGACGTCAACGTGACGCTGCGGACGCTCGGAGGCGCCGCGATCCTCCTCCTCTGGCTCTACGTGATGGCGAACATCATCGTGTTCGGTGCCGAGCTCAACTGGTGGTGGCGCGAGCGCAGCCGAGAGACGTCGCTCTCGGCGGCGGGACCCGAGGAGGCTCCGACGGCGTAGAACCGTCATGCGCGCATTGCGCCTGGTGGCGCTCGTGACGGCGGCCGTGGCAGCGGGGTCGATCTCGGCCACCGCACGCTCGACGACCGCGGCGCCCGTCTGTCCGGCGCTCACCGGCCCGGGAACCTACGACACGCACGTCAGTCCTTCCGCGGGGCCTGCCGGCACGACCGTGACCGTCTCGGGAGCGGTTCCGGGCCTGGACGAGCGCGGCAACGTGGCCGGGCAGACCGCGACCGAGGTCTTCGCGTACTGGAACCTCGACCTCGACGCATGGACGTCGGTCTTCACGTCCCCGGTGGCGGCGGTCGGCGGATCCGCGGTGCAACTGCTCGCCACGCAGGACGTGGCAGCTCGATGCAGTTACCGGACCGAGGTCACGATCCCCTCCGCCGCGCCCGGGACGTACCCGATCGAGGTGCTCTACAGGTGGCAGCCCGGCTATCCGGACGGGAGCGGCTGGGGCGAGGCGAGCTTCGCGCCGGCGAGCTTCCGGGTCACGGCCGGCTAGGCAGAGCCGCGAGCAACGCCCGGGCGGCGCGGGCACGGTGGGAGCTCTCTGCCTTCCACTCGTTCCCGAGCTCTGCGACCGTCCGTTCCTCGCCGTCCGGGACGAAGACCGGGTCGTAGCCGAAGCCCTCGCTGCCCAGAGCCGCGAAGGCGATCCGTCCCTCGAGCGTGCCGGTGCCGCGGTGCTCGCGCCCGTCGGGGGACAGGAGAACGAGCTCCGAGACGTAGCGCGCACGGCGGTCCTCGACACCGTCGAGCTCGCCGAGGAGCTTGGCGACCGCAGGCGGCCCCTCGGGGGCATAGCGGGCGGAGAGCACACCGGGCCGCCCGTCGAGCGCGGCTACCTCGAGCCCCGAGTCCTCCGCGAGCACCCAACCGTCGACGTGCTCACGCCCGAACCGAGCCTTCAGCGCCGCGTTGTCGTAGTACGTCGCACCCGTCTCGGAGGGATAGTCGTCGCGGTCGAGTGGCTCGAGCGTCCACCCGGGCAAGAGCCGCTCGAGCTCACGCGCCTTGTGGCGGTTCCGGGAGCAGAGAACCGCGTTCAGTCCGTCCACTGCACCTCGAGAACACCGTCGACTTCGGCGACGCCGGCCACGACGGCAACGGCCGTGGTGCCCGGCGGCAGCTGGACATCCGCCGCGACGGAGCGCCGCTCGCCCTCCTGCGTCACGTCGAGGGAGATGACGCGGCCGCCGACCCGTTCGATCGCGTCGATGATCGGCCCGGGGCTGCCGCCGGCCGGGATCTCCACCAGGAGCCGGTCGAGCGCCGGCCGGAAGCGCCGGAGGATCCGAAAGGCGACAACTCGGAGCGGTCCGAGCGTGAGCAGCGCGCCGGCGGTGGCGATGATCGCGCCCGCCCAGTAGCCGGCGCCCGAAGCCATCCCGATCGCGGCGACGAGCCAAAGAGAAGCGGCCGTCGTGAGCCCTCGCACCGAAAGGCCCTGACGGATGATCGCGCCGGCCCCGAGAAATCCGATTCCGCTCACGATCTGCGCTGCAATCCGTGTCGGGTCGGCGACGACCCGCCCCTGCGAGAGCACTCCCTCGAAACCGTAGGCGGAGACAAGGGTGAACAGCGCCGCTCCCACCGACACGACGAGGTGCGTGCGCAGCCCGGCCTGGCGCTCGCGCAGCTCGCGCTCGAGTCCGATCGCGCCGCCGAGCGCCGCCGCGACGAAGAGCCGGAGGAGAACCTCCGGCCAGCCGATCGTCGTCGCGGCGAGAACGGGGCTAAGGGAGCTCACGCGCGACCGCCTCCGCCTGGAGCGCTGCGATCTCGCCGATGCCCGCGGTGGCCAGCTCGAGCAGCTCGTCGAGCGTCTCGCGGGCGAACGGGTCGCGCTCGGCGGTCGCCTGCACCTCGACGAGGCGGCCGTCGCCCGTCAGCACGACGTTCATGTCGGTGTCGGCACTCGAGTCCTCCGAGTAGTCGAGGTCGAGCAGCGGAACGCCCTCCACGACGCCGACCGACACGGCCGCGACCGAGTCGCGGAAGGCGCGCGAGAGCCCGAAGCGCTCGAGCGCGCGCATCGCGGCGACGTACGCGCCGCAGATCGCGGCGCAACGCGTGCCCCCGTCGGCCTGGAGGACGTCGCAGTCGAGCCACAGGGTCCGCTCGCCGAGCGCCTCGAAGTCGGCGACCGCCCGGACGGCCCGGCCGATGAGCCGCTGGATCTCGACCGTCCGCCCCTGCTGTTTGCCGCGCGCCGCCTCGCGCTGCACACGCTCGCCGGTCGAGGCGGGGAGCAGCGAGTACTCCGCCGTGATCCAGCCGCGCCCCTGGTTGCGGAGCCAGCGCGGCACGTCCTCGTCGACCATCGCCGTGCACAGCACCTTCGTCCGGCCCTGCGTGATGACGACCGAGCCGTGCGGGTTCTCGAGGTAGTCGGGCTCGAACGAGATCGGGCGGAGCTGGTCCGGCTTCCGTCCTCCCTCGCGAGCGCTCACGCCGCGGCCTCCAGCGTCGCCACCGTGACGTGCTCGACGTCCCGCACCGGCAGCTGAAGAAAGCGCCGCCCGAGCTCGCGGAACGCCTCGGGCTCCCCGGTCGTGAGGAAGCGGTACGCGCCCTCGCGGCCGCGTTCGTTCTCGACGCCCTTGCGAGCGAGCGTCTCGGCCACCTCGCGGGCCGTCTCCTCAGCCGAGAAGACGAGGGTCACGTCGCGGCCGAAGACGCGCTCGAAGATCTTGCGGATGAGCGGGTAGTGCGTGCAGCCGAGGATGACCGTGTCGACCTCCTGCTCCCGCAGCGGCGCCGCGTACTCGCGCACCGCGCTCTCCGTCTCCTCGCCGTACGGGTCGTCGCCCTCGATCAGCGGCACGAGCCGCGGGCAGGCAACCGGATGGAAGGAGATGCCCGCGTCGAGCGCGTGCACGAGCTCGGCGTAGCGGCCCGCCTCTACGGTCGCCTCGGTGGCCAGGAGGCCGACCCGCCGGTTTCGCGTCGCCTGCACCGCGGCGTGCGCCTCGGGCGTGATGACGCCGACGACCGGCACCGTGAGCTCCTCCTGCAGCCGCGGCAGCGCGGCCGAGGTCGCGGCGTTGCACGCGACGAGGATGAGCTTCACGTCCTGCTGCTCGAGATAGGCCCCGATCTCGCGCGCGAAGCGGCGGATCTCCTCGAGCGGCCGGGGCCCGTACGGCAGCCGAGCGTGGTCGCCGAGGTAGACGAAGTCCTCGTTCGGCATCGTCACGAGGCACTCGTGGAGGACGGTCAGGCCGCCCACTCCCGAGTCGAACACGCCTACGGGCCGCGAGTCCATCCCGGCAATCGTAAAGGGGCGCTAGCTTGGCCCCGTGCGTAGGGGCCGGGTCGTCCTCGTCGTCGCGCTCGCGGTGCTCGCCTGTGCCGGGGCGGCCTCGGCCGTGCTCGCGGCCACGCGCGCGACCGGCCCGAGTACGCAGGAGGTGACGATCACGGCCTCCGACGGTACGAAACTCGCGTGCGGGCTCGTGCTGCCGGGCGGCTCGCCGCCCGCGGGCGGCTGGCCGGGGCTGCTGCTGTTTCACGGGCTGGGACAGACCCATACCGCCATGGAGGCGATTGCGACGGCTGCCGTCGCACCCGCCGGCTTCGCCTCGCTCGCCTGCGACGCGCGCGGCACGGGCGCCTCCGGCGGCAGGTTCGGCCTCGACGGGCCGACGGAAGTACAGGACGCGCGCGATCAGTTCACCTGGCTCGCTGCGCGCTCGGACGTCTCCGACACCGCGATCGGCGCGGTGGGCCTATCGCTCGGTGGCGGCGCGGTCTGGAATGCGGCCGCCGCCGGCGTTCCCTTCAAGGCGATCGTCCCGGCGATCGGCTGGACCGATCTCGGCAAGGCGCTGGCGCCGGACGGCGTGCCGAAGGTGGGACTGATCCGCGGGCTCGCGCCGGCGGCCGCCGGTTGGGATCCTGCGCTCGCACGGGCACGCGACGACCTGCTCTCGGGCTCGGTTACGCCGGCAGTCAAGGCAGCCCTCTCGACGCGCTCCTCGCGGACGAGGCTGCACTCCTTGACGGTGCCGACGCTGATCCTCCAGGGGCGCCACGACTTCCTCTTCGACGCGGACCAGGCGCTCGCGGCCTACCGGCTTCTCGCCGGGCCGAAACGGCTCTACCTCGGCGACCTCGGTCATGCGCCTGCGACGAATCCAGCGGCGGAGGAGATCGTCTACCTGGGCAAGGCGCTCGCCTGGCTCGAGGGATACCTCGCGGGCGGACCGAAGCCGCGCCAGGGCGTCGAGCTCGCGCACGATCCGTGGGACGGCAAGACCTCGTTCTTCAAGAGCCTCCCGCGCACGCGGCACACCGGCGTGAACCTCCTGGGAGGGGGGACGCTGGCAGGCGGCGGTTCCCTGAGCCGCTCGGTGCGGCTCACCGGCGGCCCGCTCGAGACGTTCGGCGCCGGCGCCGTGACGCTCCGTTACTCCGGGGCCGGCAAGGCCTGGACGCAGCTCGTGGCCACGGTGTCCGTTCAGGGCAAGCCGACGCCGGTCACCGAGGGCGCCGCGCCGGTGACGAAGCCCTCGGGCCTCCTCAGGATCCCGCTCATGGACGATTCCGTCCTCCTGCCGCGGGGCAAGAAGGTCGTCGTCACGCTCTCCGCGAGCTCGAAGGACGGCGTCTTTCATGCGCAGTCGGCGGGCGCGGGCGACTCGATCTCGATCGGCCGAGTAACGCTGAACCTCTCGCTGCTCGACCGGACCGTCTCTCGGTAGCGTCCGCCGCGTGGCGGCGACGATCCGCATCGGCACCTGTTCCTGGGCCGACGAGGCGCTCTCCAAATGGTTCTATCCGCCGAAGCTGCCCGCCAAGGAGCGCCTTGCCTGGTATGCCGAGCACTTCGACACGGTCGAGGTCGACTCGACCTTCTACCGGCTGCCGAGCGAGTCGATGGTGCAGGGCTGGGCGGAGCGGACCCCGGACGGGTTCACGATGCACGTGAAGGCCTTCGGCCTGATGACGCGACATCCCGTCAAGGCGGAGGTGCTCCCGGAGGACCTCCGCGCCGAGCTCCCGGTGGACGAGCGCGGCCGCGTGGACCGGCCCCCGCGCGAGCTTCGCGGCGAGGTGTTCCGCCGCTTCCTCGAAGCGCTCGAGCCGCTGCGCGCCGCCGGCAAGCTCGGCGGGATCCTCTTCCAGCTGCCGCCGTACGTCGTCCACAAGGACCTGTCGCTCGACTATCTCGAGTGGGCGCGGGAGCAGCTCGGCGAAGACGAGATGCTCGTGGAGTTCCGCCATCGCTCGTGGCTCGACGACGAGCACCGCGCCGAGAGCCTCGCCTTCCTCGAGCGAATCGGCGCAGGCTACGTCGTGGTGGACGCCCCGCGCTCGGACACGGCACGGAACCTCGTCCCGACCGTCGTGGCGACGACCTCCCCCACCGCGTACGTCCGCTTCCACGGCCGCAACCTGGCGACGTGGAGCAAGCGAGGCGGCTCGGCGGCCGAGCGCTTCGACTACCTCTACTCCGACGAGGAGCTCGGCGAGTGGATGGAGCCGTTGCGCGAGCTCGCGGGCCAGGCGAAGGAGGCGTACGTCTTCTTCAACAACAACGCTTCCTCGGAGGAGCCCGAGAACCCGCTCGGGTGCGTCTCCCAGGCTGCGACGAACGCCGCGCAGCTGCGCCGGCTCCTCGACGTGAACCGGATCGCGGCGAGCGGCGGAACATAGGCTGCGGCCGTGGACGTCCTCTCGATCGTGCACGGCGGCGACGCGGGCTCGGAGCTCTTCGCTCCCCTCGTCACGGAAGCCGGCCATCGGCTCGACGAGTGGAGCTTCGCGACGGCGACCCCGCCGCCGCGGCCGCTCGACGCATACGACGCCGTGCTCGTGTTCGGCGGCGCGATGCACGTCGATCAGGAGGAGCAGCATCCGTGGCTTCGCGACGAGACGGACTGGCTGCGGGCCCTGCTCGAGCACCCGGTCCCGACACTCGGCATCTGTCTCGGCTCGCAGCTCCTCGCGCAGGCTGCGGGCGCACGTGTCGGGCCACTCGCCGAGCCCGAGATCGGCTGGAGCGAGGTCGAGCTGACCGACGCCGGTGCGGCCGACACCGTGCTCTCGGCGCTGCCGCCTCGATTTGTGGCCCTGCAGTGGCACCACTACGCGCACGAGCTGCCGGACGGAGCGGTCGCGCTCGCCCACAGCACGGCGTCGTTGCAGGGATTCCGCCTCGGCGACGCCTGCTGGGGCGTCCAGTTCCATCCGGAGGTGACGGAGCCGCAGCTCGAGCGTTGGATCGACGCCAAGGCCGATCTCCCCGACGCCCCCGACCGTCTGCGCGCGGAGACCCGCGAGCGCATCGGTGGCTGGAACGAGCTCGGCCGCCGGCTCTGCCGCTCGTTCCTCGCCGCCGCCGAGCGGCTGCGCACCGGCTAGACGTCCTCGTCGGGCGGAGGCTTGACTCCCTCCCGCGAGCCGGTCACGATAGCCCGCGGTCGGGGGGACTTAGGCGGGAGTCCTGGAGGTGGGCAGCATGGAGTTCGACTGGAAGCGCTTCAGCAGCCTGGATCGTGCGATCGTCGGAGGTGCAGGAGTCGCGTTCATCGCCGGCTTCCTGCCCTGGTACGGAGCGAGCGTCGGCCCGTTCAGCGTGAGCGTCAGCGGCTGGTCGGCAGGCTTCAGTGCCTGGGCGGGCACGTTGCTCCTCACGGGAGCCGGCGTGCTCCTCGTGCTTCGCCGCTCAGGTGTCAAGCTCTCAACGGCCGTGGGGCCTGCGGTGCTCGTCGCCGGCATCGCCGCGCTCGGGCTGCTGCTCGTGGTGATTCGCTGGATCAGCTTCCCGCGCTACCACGGCTTCGACGTCGGCGCGAGATACGGCATCTACCTGGCGTTGATCGCCGGCATCGTCGAGGTCACGGCTGCGGTCATGGCGATGCGCGCGTCCGGCGAGGCGCTGCCGTGGGATCACGCGCAAGGGGGCGCGGAGCCGCCAGACGCTCCGGCGGCGCCCGAGGAATAGCTCAGCGCTCGAGCGGGAGCTCGTCGTGGCGGCTCCACTCGTGCCAGGAGCCGGCGTAGTTGCGCGCGTCGTAGCCGGCGGCGCGGAGCGCCAGAGTCGCGAGCGCCGACCGCGAGCCGGAGTGGCAGTAGGCGACGACCTCGGCGCCCTCGGGAAGGCCGACGAGCTCGCGGATCCGCTCGGGCGGCGCCGGGCGTCCCGGACCCTCGAACAACGCACCGACCTCGAGATTCCGCGCGCCGGGGATGTGACCCTGCCGCGGGTCGCACTGGTTGCCACGGCGACCCGAGAACTCCTCGGGGGTCCGCACGTCGAGGAGCGTCAGCGAGGGATCCCCGAGCCTTTCGGCAAGCTCCCGCCGCGTCGGCAAGGCGCGCGGGTTCGGAGCGAGCTCGGCCCCCGCCTCCCGCACGTGCTCCAGCTCGACGGCTCCCTCCTCGAGCTCGCCGTCCCACGCGGCCATGCCGCCCAGCAGGATCGCGACACTCGGATGGCCCGCGAGCTCCGCCATCTGCACGGCCGGCATCGCCCCGACACCGTCGCCGCGGTCGACGAGCACCAGCCGCTCGCGTCCCGTGATCCCGTGCCGCCGCAACCGCAGGGCGATCTCCTGCGCGAGCGCGCGCGCCGACTCCTCGTCCGCCGCCGGCGGCGGCGAGCCGAGGACGAGCGGCCGCGAACCGGGGATGTGGCCGCGCATGTGTGCATTCGGGCCGCGCACGTCTCCCACGACGAGGTCGTCCTCGCCGAGATGGGCCGCGAGCCACCCGGCGTCGACGACTCGCGGAAGCTCGGTCACGGCCACCCCGGGAACCTACAGAGCCGCAACCAGCTCGGTCTCGGCAGCGACCGCTGGCCGCTGCTCGATGCGCGCCAGCCAGTCGGCGAGCGCCGGGAAGCCGTCGAGTCCCACGCCGAGCATGTCGCGTGCGCGCAGGAGCCACGGCACGTACGCGATGTCCGCCAGCCCGTACTCCGTGCCGCCGAGGAACGGCCGCTCGCCGAGCGCGGCGTCGAGCCGGCCGAGAGCCGCGTCGAGCTGTTCCCCCGCTCCGTCCTCGCCGCGCCGGAACGCGTAGTAGGGATCGGTGAGCTCGTGGTCGCGGAAGACGAGGAGCCGGACTGCGGCACGATCGGCGGGATCCGGCGGCAGCAGAGGCGGCTCCGGGTAGCGCTCCTCGAGAAACTCCATGATCACGACCGACTCCGGCAACACCCAGCCGTCCTCCTCGAGCACGGGCACCCGGCCGGCCGGGTTCTTCTCGTACAGCCAGGCAGGCCGGTCGGACAGGTCGATCTCGACGACCTCGAACTCGATCCCCTTCTCGGCGAGGACGATGCGGGCCCGTGCGGCATAGGGGCAACGTGCGGCGTTGTAGAGCGTGATCACGGCCGCAACCCCATCACGCCTGCGATCTGCTCGTACAGCTCCTGCGCCGGCGGCAGGTCGGCGGGCGAGGCGGCGGTCCGGGCCACCTCCCGAAAGCGTTTCGGATCGGCGCCGGTCAGGCGCGCGACCACGGTCGCGTTCGCGCCCAGCGCGTAGGTATCTCCGGGGGGAAGCGGCCCGTAGTACTCGGGAACGGACAGGTACTCGTCGACGTCGGCGCCTCGGTCGAAGAGGTCGTAGCGGACGACGGCGCCGCGCTCGACGCCGAGGGACAGGACGACGCCGCCCGTCGTGTACGAGAGCTCCTTCGCCAGCGCCTTGAGCCTCGCCGGATCCGCGTCGGTCAGATCGGAGCGAACGCGCACCCAGCCGCCGCCGGCCTCGAGCTCCGGCTCCGAGCGGAGCACCTTCGCCGCGTCCCTCCGGACCTTCTCGACGTCGTCGGTCTGGACGTGC
Source organism: Gaiellaceae bacterium (assembly GCA_035706005.1). Taxonomy (GTDB): domain Bacteria; phylum Actinomycetota; class Thermoleophilia; order Gaiellales; family Gaiellaceae; genus Palsa-739. Next base: position 22,288 of record DASSVO010000031.1, read on the forward strand.
ACCGCGCCGAACGTCGGCCCTTCCGGGCCTTCCAGGACGAGCGCGGCGGCCGGCGCAGCGAGGACGCGTTCGTACGTCCGAAAGCCCAGCCTCTCGTAGAGGCGCCGCGCGTCGGCGTTGGACTCGAGGACCTCGAGCGCCAGCATCTCCGCGCCCTGCGCGTGCACGTGCTCGGCGGCTGCCCGAACCAACGCGGTGCCGAGCCCCGTCCCACGCGCGGCCGGTCGCACGTACAGGAGGTCGAGCAGCCAGGTGCGTTCACCCTTGCGGTCGAGCGCGGCGATGCCGGCGTCGTCCGCGAGGAGGACGAGATCGTGCGCCGGAACGTCGTCGTCGTCGCCCCAGAGCTCGTCCGGAACCTCGCGCTCGAACTCGGCCCACAGCTCGCGCACGAGCTCCTGGTCGTCGGCGGTCGCGGGACGGATCACGTCAGGTACTGGGCGAGGAGGTAGTGCGCAGTCAGGTTCTGGAAGGGCTCGAATCGCGCGCCCGTCGCGCGGACGTCCACGTCACCATAGAGCGCGCGCACCGCCTTGCGCAGCGCCAGGTCACCCGCGGGCCAGGCGTGCGGCCGGCCGAGGTAGCGAGCGAGGAACCAGTCCGCCGTCCACTCGCCGAGCCCCCGTACGGCCGTCAGCTGCGCCTTCACCTCCTCGTCGGGAAGAAGCCCGAGGCCGGCGAGGTCGACGTCGGAGCGCGCGAGCCCGATCACGTATTCCGCCTTGCGGTGCGAGAAGCCGACCGAGAACAGCTCCTCCTCCGACGCGAGGGCGAGCCGCTCGCGCAGCGGGAACTCCCAGACCCGGCCGACGCGCTCGCCGAAGCGCTCGACAAGACGGTTGCGGATCGCAACGGCCGAGTAGAGCGAGACCTGCTGCGCGGTGATGGCGCCGACCAGCATCTCGAACGGGTCCGCAGCAAGAGTCGGACGGAACCCCGCGAAGCGGACGACGAGCGGGGCGAGCTCCTCTACGCCGGCCGCCCAGGCCGAGAAGGCGACGAGGTCGAAGTCGAAGCCGAGGAGCCTGCGGACGACCCGCTCGGTCTCCGCGTCGAGGGGATCGACCTCGACGCCCCCGTCCGCCGGTGCGATCCGCAGCTCCCGCCCGCCAACCGCGCGATACAGCGCCCCCTCCTCCCAGACCGTCGTGCGATCGAGGCCGAAGGCGCGGAAACGGGCGGCCGTCAGCTCGAGGGAGAACGGCTGCGGAGCCGGCAGCAGCGCCACGCGCTCGGGGCGCTACAGGTGAGAGGTCAGCCCGGCGCCCGACGCATCGGCGCCCTCGGGCTGGTCGCCGTCCTGCGCGTTCGCGTACCAGGAGCGCCAGTACGTCCCGTCGTCGAGGTCGCGCGCGAACGCCGACAGCTTCAGCGGATGGAACGTGTCGCACATGACGGCGAGCTCGTGCGTCTCGTGCAATCCGATCGCCTTCTCCGCGAGCCCGGGCTGCGGACCGTGCGGCAGTCCGGACGGGTGGAGCGTGATCGAGCCGACCTCGACGCCCTTGCGCGAGCCGAAGTTGCCGGAGACGTAATAGATCATCTCCTCCGACTGCAGATTCGAGTGGTGGTACGGGATCGGCACCGCGAGGGGGTCGAAGTCGAGCTTGCGCGGACAGAACGAGCAGATCACGAAGTTCCGGCCCGCGAACGTCTGGTGGGAGGGCGGCGGCTGGTGGATCCGGCCGGTGATCGGCTCGAAGTCGTGGATCGAGAACGTCCACGGGAAGAGGTAGCCGTCCCAGCCGACGACGTCGAACGGGTGGTAGTCGACCACGTAGGTCTGGTAGCCGTCGCGGACGCGCACCTTGACCGGGTACTCGCCGCGCTCGCGTACCGTCTTCAGCTCGGTCGGCGGGTGGATGTCGCGGTGGTAGTAGGGCGCGCCCTCCACCATCTGCCCGTACTGGTTGCGGTAGCGGCGCGGGATCTCGATCAGCCCGGGTGTCTCGAAGACGAGGTACCGCTGCTCGCCTTCGGGCCGGAAGCGATACGTCGTGCCGCGCGGGACGACGATGTAGTCCCCGTCCTTGTACGGGAGGTCGCCGAAGATCGTCTCGAGCGTGCCCGACCCTTCGTGGACGAAGATGACCTCGTCGCCCTCGCCGTTGCGGAAGAAGTAGTCCATCGAGCCGGACGGGCGGCAGAGCGAGATCTCGACGTCGTCGTTCCACATGAGCAGTCGGCGGCCGGTGATCTCGTCGCCGGCCGGCTCGGTCTCGAACGTCTTGAAGTGCAGGTGTCCGTGCTGCTCGGGCACCCACTCCTCGCGCTCGATCGGCTCGAAGCCGGCCCGCTCCATGACGCGGCAGGGCGACTGGAGGTGGTAGAGGATCGACTCGTTACCGGTGAAGCCCTCGAGGCCCATCACCTCCTCGGTCAGGAGCGTCCCGTTCTCCCGGAACTGCACATGGCGCTTGCGTGGGACGTCGCCGAGGCGCTGGTAGAAGGGCATGCCGGAACGTTAGCTCAGTCGTCGCCGCAGCCACTCCGAGGAACGGGGCTCCGCGATGGCCTCGCCCGAGCCGCGGCTGGCTAGCATCGCCTGATGTCTGTGCTCCACTTCGCCGCGGACGCACCGACACACAAGGACGCGATCATCGCGGAACTTGCGGCGGCGGGGGCGTTGGTCGGCTTCGTCCTCGTCTTCGTGGGGATCCTGGCCGCGAGCTATCAGTCGCTGCTCGGCCACATTCCGAAGGACAAACTGGCTCCATTCCGTCGAGCCGCCGTGACTGGCCTCGCGGTTTTCTTGATCGGACTGGCAGGTGTCGCCAGCGGAGCAGCGTGGTTACTCGTGGGCGGTCAGCAATGGCTCTATGTTTTGACCACGGTCTTGTTCTTTCTGGAACTCGTCGGCTTGGTAGTCACAGCCGTGGTCTCCTGGTGGGTCTTGCTGAAGTAGGAGGGCGAGAGATGGCGCTCACAGCGGCGAAGGTGAAAGACCTAGAAGACGCGGGATTCGATGAGCTCTTTCGCGACCATCAAGCGCTTTGGGAAGCGAAGGCCGTGGAGGCTTACCGCTATGCGCGGAATCTCGTCACACCTACCGGCGAGCCGGTCCGTCCCGACGACGTCATAGAGTTGTTGGTGCCGGCGCTCGTGCTGGCCGAGGAGCTGAGGGACTTCTTGGAGCAAAATCGCCTGACGCAGAAGTATTGGCGTCAGTATTTCGGGGAGTACATCCTCGACCGCTTGTGGGACGACCTGCCAACGGCCGCTAAGAAGGAGGCTCGATGACGGAAGAGGCGCGTAAGCAAGCTGAGCAGTACCTCCGGAAAGTCCTGAAGGCGCAGCGGAAGCTCGGCTACTCGGGAAAGGTCGACACCGGCGTCTATGCAGGGGCCGTGAACGACGCCGCCCGGGCGGTGGACAGGATGCTGCGGGCGCAGAAGCGCTCACACGCGAAGGCCGCCTAGCGCACACCGTTCCTTTCGCGGATCAGCGATTCGCAACTATGCGAATCGCAATTATGCGAGCGCCAGTGCTGCGAGCCTGCGGCCAACCGCCGGCGCGAACTTGAAGCCGTGCCCCGAGCACGCGGAGCCGACCACGACCCGGCCGCGCCGCTCGAGGATGAAGCCCTCGTCCGCGGTCGTCGTGTAGAGGCACGTCTGCGCCGCCACAGGGTCCGGGTCGACGTCGGGAAAGCGCGCGCCCACCCAGGAGGAGATGCGCTCGACGAGCGCCGGATCGGGCGCTCCCTCGGTGTCGGGATCGGCCTCCGAGCCGGCGTGATGCGCGCCGACCTTGAGTCCGTGCACGGGATCGTGGAGGGAGTACATCCCGTGCCCGCCGGTCGCGGTGTCCAGGTCGACGATCGAGGTCACGGGCGGGCCTTCGCGTGCGAAGTACGCGAGCGTCTCGCGGCTGACCGTCACCGGCAGGTCGGGGACGAGCTCGCGCACCCACGAGCCGGCCGTGACGACGACGACGTCCGCGTCGAGCTCGTCGGTCGACTCGATGCGACGGTTCGTCTCGACCTCGACGCCGGCGGCCTCGAGGAAGGCGTGGCGCGCGCGGTCGGCGAAGACGACGCCTGCGTCGGCGATGTGCAGCGCCGTCCACCCGTCCGGAACATTCGCGCCGAGAGCGCGCACCTCGTCTCTGTCGAGCAGCCGGTACGGCACACCGCACTGGTCGAGGGCGCGCGCCGAGGTGGCCGAGGGGTCGGCCACTAGCTCGACGAGCCCGTAGAGGCCGAGGAGACTCGGGTCGAGGTCGTTCCAGCCCGCGTACGCCTCCTGCGCGAACGCGACCCAGTACGGGTCGGGATACGCGAGACGGAAGATCCGCGTGCGCCCGTGGCTCGAGCCGCGGTCGTGGTCGAGCTCGAACTGCTCGTGCACCGTCACCTCCGCGCCGCGCTCGCGCAGCGCCCAGGCCGTCGCGCAGCCCATCACCCCCGCACCGACGACGGCCACCTTCATCGGACGATCAGGTCTCCCGAGTAGAGCGTCGTGTTCTCGGCCGCGTGCGCGACGAGCCGGTCCCAGTCGACGCCGGGCGGCACGCCTTCGTCGGGCGTGGTCACGACGGGGCCGAGCGTGAGCGCGAAGTCGCGCTGCTTCGCGCCCTGCAGCCGGGGCGCGACCCACTCGACGAGCGGCGTGAAGCCGCCGATCGCGCCCTCGGCGCCGACGATCGCGGCGATGCGCTCCACCTGTTCGGCCTCCGGCACCCCCGGATCCTCGCCGATCGCCTTGATCGCCGCGGGGTTTGCGAACACGAAGTCGCCGGCCGCGTCGAAGATCCGCACCGACGGCGGATGAAGCACCGGCGCGCGGAGCACGACGTCGGAGAGCGGGTACTCCGCGTGCTCGCGCGCCTGCCCGCCTCCCGTGAAGAACGCCTCCAGCGTCTGCGCGGCGAGCTGGATCACCATCTCGCCGTCGATCCGTCCGGGCCACCCACGCTCGAGATTCTGGTCGCGCGGCGAGAACATGCAGAGCTTCACCGTGGACCCGTCACCGCGGCTCCGTGTGCACCACGACGTCTGCGATCTCCGGCCGCTCGCGACGGATGAGCTCCTCGATCCGGCTCGCGTCCGCGTGGGCGGCGGCGAGGGTGTCGGAGCCGAGGCGCAGCGTGAGATAGGCGACGAGCCCCTCGTCTGTGTCGACGAAACGCAGCTCGGCCGGCTCGACACCGAGCTCCGTCCGGACGATCCGGCGCACCGTGGCCGCGTCGCCCGCGACCTCGGTTCCCGCCGCCTGCTCGCCGAGCGGCTCGAGATGGGTCTGCACCGACGACACCTCGGGGACCGCCCGCTGGATCGCGCGCTCGACCTGCTCGGCGATCGCGTGCGCCTCCTCGAGCGGCAGGCCGCCGGGCAGCTTGAGGTGGAGCGACAACTCGGTGCCGCTGTCGACCGAGACCACCGAGACGTTGTGCACCTCGCGCACGCGCGGCACGTTGAGCGCCGCCGCATGTGCGCGTTCACGCACGTCGGCGTCACCGCTCGGCTCGACGTGGACGACGACGTCCGCCTCCGGCAGCGCCGACTGCACAGCGCGCTCGACCGCGTCCGCCGCCGCGTGGCCCTGACCGACTCCGGCGCCGTAGTCGACACCGATCACGACGTCGGCGAACACGCGTCCCGCGGCCTGCCGCATGCGGAGCCGCTGCAGCTGCACCGCCGGCCGAACGTCGACGATCGCCCGGCGCGCCGCCTCCTCTGCAGCCGCAGGCGCGCGGTCCATGAGCACGTCGACGTTGCGCCGCATCAGCCGGGCGGCGGCGAGGAGGACGAGGACGGCGACGAAGAGCGCGGCCACGGCGTCCGCCCCGGGATGGCCGGCGCGCACGAGCAGGAGACCCACGAGCACGGCGACCGAGCCGCCGAGATCGCTGCCGAAGTGGAGGGCGTTCGACGCGAGCGCAGGGCTCGAGTAGGCCCGCGCGGCGCGCCACGAGGACGTGGTCCGGGCGACGTCGATGCAGATCACCACGCCGACGACGAGGAGCGCGTACCACGTCGCGCGCACGGAGCTCCCGCCGTCGACGAGCCGGGTAATCGCGCGCCAGACGATGACTGCGCTCGCCAGGACGAGGATCGCGCCCTCCGCGAGGGCAGCGAGGTGCTCCGCCTTACCGTGTCCGTACTGATGGCCCGGATCGGCCGGGCGGACGGCGACGCCGACGGCGAAGAAGGTCAGAAGCGCGGCGACGAGGTCGGTGCCGGAGTGGGCCGCCTCCGAGATGAGACCGAGGCTGTGCGTGGCGAGGCCGGTGGCGAGCTTGAGGGCGATGAGCGCGAGCGCCGCCACCACCGACCACAGCGCGGCTTTCCGCTGAGCCTCCACGGGCGAAAGCGTACGCAGGCGTCAGGCCGAGACGGGCTCGGGCGGCCAGATGAGCGCGTCCTGCCTGAAGGCGAAATGGCAGCAGCGAGGCGGGCCGGACGGCGCGAACGGCGTGATCGAGGCGAGCTCGATCTCGGCTTCGGCCGGGCTGAGGAGCCAGTGGTCGTGGTGCATCTCGGCTCTCGCGTCCGCGGTGAAGATGCGGTAGCGCTCGGTCAGGAACGACTCGAGCGAGCCGGGCTCGGGGTGGAAGGTGTCGCCCGTGGGCCGGTAGCGCGCCGCGAACACCCGGCCTGGCTCACCGACCCTGACGCAGTCCGCTTCCTGCCAGTCGCCCACCGCATCGAGCGCCATCCGCGCGTGGAACGCCGGCACGCGGTAGATCCGCCGCACGCCGAGCGCGGCGAGCCGGCTCGAGGCGTCGATGCTGAAGAACCAGACGCCGGGCAGCCCATCCGGACCGCGGACGTACGTGCGGACGTTGAGCTGGAGGAACGTCGAGATCCCCGGCACCGGCAGAGCGCCCCGCGCCCGCAACGCGCGCACGCGGAAGAAAACGATCCCGAGCCAGGCGCTGCCCTCGTGCTCCTCGATCTCGAGCTCGTCGGGCACGCGCGCGCGCACGTCCGCGAGGGGGACCGGCCAATGCGCCCAGAAGGTTTGCTCCCAGGTCTGGCCGAGCGTCCAGCGGCTTTCCGGGAGTGGGAAGGGACGGTGCCCGACGCGGCGCAGCGAGCGCGCCTGCCGGCTCGCCGCCCTCGCGTCGTCGAAGAGGTCCAACTCGGGCCCTAGAGGTTCCCCCGCAACGCCTGCTCGCGCTCGATCGCCTCGAACAGGGCCTTGAAGTTGCCCTCGCCGAAGGTCGTGGCGCCGTGGCGCTCGATCACCTCGAAGAAGACCGTCGGCCGGTCCTGCGCGGTCTTCGTGAAGATCTGGAGCAGGTAGCCGTCCTCGTCGCGGTCGACGAGGATCTTCTGCTCCTGCAGCACCGGCCAGTCCTCGGCGATCTCACCGACACGACCCGGCGCCTCGTCGTAGTACGAGTCGGGCGTGTC
>DASSVO010000032.1:0-22501 GCA_035706005.1 Gaiellaceae bacterium
CCGCCGAGCATCTTCGCGTTGATCAGGCCCACCACGATCGGGAACGCGATCGGCACGATCGCCGGCACGATCATCGACCGGATCGCCGAGCCCGTCACGATGTCGATGGCCGGGCCGTACTGCGGCCGTTCGGTGCCCTCCATGATCCCGGGGTGCTCGCGGAACTGGCGGCGCACCTCCTCCACGACCTCGCCGCCGACGCGCCCGACCGCCTGCATCGCGAGCGAGGCGAACAGGAACGGCATCAGGCCGCCGATGAAGAGGCCGGCAATCACCCAGGCGTCGGAGAGATCGAAGGTGATGGCCTTGAGCGCCGAGCCGAGGCTCGCCTGTGTGCGCAGCCCGTCGGCGTAGGAGCCGAAGAGAACGAGCGCGGCGAGCGCGGCCGAGCCGATCGCGTAGCCCTTCGTCACGGCCTTCGTGGTGTTGCCGACCGCGTCGAGCGGGTCGGTGATCGCGCGCACCTCGGGCGGCAGATCGGCCATCTCGGCGATGCCCCCGGCGTTGTCCGTGACCGGGCCGTACGCGTCGAGCGCCACGATGAGGCCGGTCATCGAGAGCTGCGCCATCACCGCGACGCCGATCCCGAACAGGCCGGCGAAGTGGTTGGCGAGGAGGATCCCGATCGCGATCACGATCACCGGAGCGGCGGTCGCCTGCATCCCGACGGCCAGACCCTCGATGATGTTCGTCGCGTGGCCGGTCTGGGACGCGCGGGAGATCGACTTGACCGGATTCCAGCGGGTGCCCGTGTAGAACTCGGTGATCCCGACGAGCAGCGCGGTGACCGCGAGGCCGATCAGCGCCGAGCCGTAGAGGTCGCCGAACGAGAAGCGGCCGCTCGAGTCGAACGCCTGCGTGACCGGGATGAAGATCAGCGCCGAGATGACCGAGGCGACGATGACCGCGCGATAGAGCGCGTTCATGATGTTGCCGCGCGGGCCGACCCGCGCGAACTGGACGCCGATGATCGAGGCGATGATCGAGACGCCACCGATGCACAACGGGTAGAGCCAGATGTGCGTACCGGTCGTCGCGGCCGCGCCCGTGACGCCCAGCAGCATCACGGCGACGGCGGTGACGGCGTAGGTCTCGAACAGGTCGGCGGCCATGCCTGCGCAGTCACCGACGTTGTCGCCGACGTTGTCCGCGATCACGGCCGGGTTGCGCGGGTCGTCCTCGGGGATGCCCGCCTCGATCTTCCCCACGAGGTCGGCGCCGACGTCGGCGGCCTTCGTGTAGATGCCGCCGCCGAGCCGCGCGAAGACGGAGATGAGCGAGCCACCGAAGGCGAGCCCGACGAGGTGATTGATCGCCCTGTGCGGGCTGACGCCGATGCCCGCCGTGAGGATCCAGTAGTAGCCCGCGACGCCGAGCAGGCCCAGGCCGACCACGAGGAGGCCCGTCACCGAGCCGGCGCGAAACGCGACGTTCAGCGCCGGCGGCAGCCCCGAGCGGGCCGCCTCCGCAGTCCGCACGTTCGAACGCACCGCGACGTTCATCCCGATGAAGCCGGCCGCGGCGGAGAGCGCGGCGCCGATGAGGAAGCCGATCGCAGCACCCCAGCCGAGCTTGTTGTAGAAGCCGAGCAGGAGGAACGGCACGATCGCGACGACGGCGATCGTCGTGTACTGGCGGCGCAGGTACGCGGCGGCGCCTTCCTGCACGGCGTGCGCGATCTCCTGCATCCGCTCGGTACCGGCCGGCTGCTTGAGCAACCAGTACGTGAGACCGAGGCCGTAGACGACGGCCGCCCCCGCGCACAGCAGCGCGAACAGCACGGCGTGATGCATGAACCAACTCATCGGGTAGGGCTCCCTCCGGGCGTCACAAAGTCAGCGCCGAGAGACACCCCGGCGCGGCCTGGTTTGTACCACACCCGCCGGACTGGGCGTGTCACGAAGTAGGCGTGCGGAGGTGCCAGCGCACCTGCTCGGAGAAGATCTCCTCGATCGTCGCGCCCTCCTCGCGGCGCGCGATCTGGCGCTCGGCCGCGTTCCGCTCGGGCATCGCGAGCCACTCCGCAGCGCCGAGCTCCTCCGCGACCGGACGCACCCACTCGACGAGTTGCTCGAGACGCGCCCGGGCCGGCACGGATTCGCCGCGCGCGAAGTCGATCAGCTCCCCGGTGAGCCCGTGCCTGATCGCCCGCCAGAGGTTCTCCTCGAGCAAGCGGTGCGGCAGGTCCGGCAGCGGCTCCCCCTCGTCGAGCGCCCTCGCGATCCGCGCGGTGAGCGCGTAGCAGAGGGCCGCGAGCGAGCGCGACTCGCCGAGGTCGGGCTGCGCGTCGCAGATCCGGATCTCGACGGTCGGGAAGGTGAGGTGCGGCCGCACGCTCCACCAGATCTGTGTGTGCTCCGAGATCGAGGCCGTCTCGTAGAGGAAGCGCACGTACGTCTCCCACTCCTCCCAGCTTCCGAGCGCGTCCGGGATGCCGCAGCGCGGGAACATCCGCGTGAAGATCTGGGTGCGGGCCGAGTGGAGGTGGGTGAAGACGCCTTCGACGAACGGCGAGCTCGCCGACAGCGCGAGCAGCTCCGGCAGGTAGTTGCGGAGGGTCGAGCAGACGCGGATCGCGCGGTCCGCGCCGTTGATCCCGACGTGGACGTGCTGCCCGAACGAGTTGTTTCGCCAGACGACGTAGCGGAGCACCTCGTCGTTGCGCCGGTAGTGCGGCGTGTCGATGATCCGCTGCTCCTGCCACGGGCTCCAGGGATGCGTGCCGGTCGCGGCGAGGCCGATGCCGTGCGGCTCGACGAGCGAGCGAAGCTGCTGCCGCCTCTCGCCGAGGAGCGCCGCGGCGTCGGCGAACGTATCGCAGCGTCCGGTACGGATCTCGATCTCGGACGCGATCAGCTCGCCGACGAGGTGCGGTTCGAGCTCGCTGCCGCGCGCCGCTTCCTGCAGCTCCTCGAAGCGGTTGACGAGGCCGAGCGTCTCGGGATCGAGGAGCGCGAACTCCTCCTCGACGGCGACGGTGAAGTCGGGAACGGCGTCGAACGCCTCGCGAGAGCGCGCGAGCATCTCCTCGTAACCGAGCCGCTGCTCCTCGCCCACGCGGGAAGCCTACTGGGGAGATTGAAGTGGCATGCCACGAGAACAAGGCGGCGAGGACGATCGCCTACCGGCGGGACGAGACGATCAGAGCCGAGCCGCTGGTGAAGGTGCTGAGGCAGATCGTCGCCAACAACCGCGCGGGCGGCTGGCGCAGGTTGAAGGGCGCCTAGCCCAGCAGGCGCGCCGCGACGACCTTCCAGCTCCAGCGGCGCTCGACGGCGCGGCGCGCGGCGAGGCCCAGCCCCCGCCGGCGCTCTGCCGGCAGCGCGAGGATCCTGCCGAGTCGGTCGTGGAGGGCACCGGCGTCACCGGCGGGAGACGAGAGGAGCGGCGCCGCCTCGGGCCCGACCTCCTCGCCGATACCGGCGGCCACCTCCGCGAGGCCCGAGTGCGCCGAGACGACCGGGAGCACACCGGCGGCCGCTGCCTCCGCGGCGACCATGCCGAACGCCTCGGGGAAGATCGACGGCACGACCGCGACGTCGCAGAGCGGCAGCAGATGGCGCAGGTGGCGGTGCTCGAGCGCCCCGGTGAAGAGCGTCCCCGGTGGCGCGAGCGTCTCCAGCTGCTCACGAAAGTCGCCGAAGCCGACGGCGACCGCGCGCGCGTCGAGACCGTCGAGAGACTCGAGGAGCACGTGGACCCCCTTGTTCTCGATCAGCTTCCCGAAGTAGACGACGGTCGGCCGCTCCTCGGCGAAGAAGCGCGCGAACCGATCGGCGTTGCCCTCGTCCGGCAGCCGCTCCTCGCGGTCGCCCGGATTGGGCGGGTCGGCCCGCGCCTCCTCGAGGAGCGCTGCGAGCGCCTCTTCCCGTGGTTCCGGCCGGAACTCCTCGACGTCGACGCCCGGGGGGACGATCTCGACTCGATCGACGTGGCCGCACACGTCCTCGAGCACCTCGCGGATGTGCTCGGAGCCGGCGTAGACGACCTCCGCCTCCGCGAGGGTCGCGGCTCCCCAGCGCGAGAGTTCGGCATTCCCGCGCATCGCGTACTCGAGCTCCGAGCCGTGCGCCTTGACGCGGAAGCGCAGCCCGCTCGCGGCGCCGACCGGGGCCCCGAGAAGGACGTGATTCGCGAACACGAGGTCGGCGGGCGCGAGTTCCTGCAGAGCCGCGGCATTCGCCTCGACGTACGCCTCCCGCTCCGCGGCGGTGAAATCGAGGAGGAGCCGCGCCTCGAGGCCCTCGTACCGGTCGAGGACGAACACGGGCAGCAGTCGGCCGGGCAGCTCCGGGACGACGACCTGCGCGCCGCCGAGGTCGTAGCGCTCCGGATACCGCTCCTGGCAGACGACCGTGACCTCGTGCCCGGCGAGGCTCCACTCGCGCGCGAGCGCGCGGGTGTAGACGTTCGAGCCCGTCCCGCCCAGCAGGTAGCCGTGCCAGAGAAGCACCCGCACGAGGCGGACGCTACGTCAGATGGAAATACAGCGCGTACAGCAGCTCGACAGCGGGGTTCGAGGTGTGCACCGTCACGTCCCCGGGCGTCTCGAGCAGTGCCTCGGAGTAGTTGAAGATGATCCTCACGCCGGCCGCGACGAGGTCGTCCGCTGCCCGCTGCGCGGCGTCGGCCGGCACGGCGAGCACGCCGACGACGACGTTGTGCTCGCGCACGAGATCGGGAAGGCGGTCGTACGGCTCGACGGAAACCCGCCCGATCGGCTGACCGAGCTTGGCCTCGTCGGTGTCCACGACCACGGCGATGTTGATGCCGTGCTCGGCGAAGATCGAGGACGAGGCGATCGCCTGCCCGAGCCGGCCCGCGCCGACGAGCGCGACGTTGTGCTGCCCCTGCGTGCGCAGGATCTTCCGGATCGCGTCGAGCAGGAGCTCTATCGAATAGCCGACCCCACGCTTGCCGAACTTGCCGAAGTTGGACAGGTCGCGGCGGATCTGCGTCGCGTTGATGTTCGTGTACTCGGCGATCTCCTGCGAGGAGATCCTCGTCTTCCCCATCTTGCGCGCCTGCGTCAGCACCTGGAGGTACCGGGACAGGCGCGCGGCGACGCCGACGTTCAGGCGTTCAGCCACGCAACCCCCTTGGTTTGGGTCGACCGTGTGCGGCTCGACTTCGTAACAGCGTTCTCTGTTGTACCAGCCGAACTAGCCGCCCGCTTGTGCAACCGCACGGCGCAGCGCGTCCGGGTGGACGTAGTAGACGAACCGCCGCCGGCCCTCGATCTCGACGACGGGGATCCATTCGCGATAGGCCGCCTCGAGCTCGGGATCGCCGTCGATGGCGACCTCGCGCAGCTCGAAGCCCTGCTCCTCTTGGGCCTTGACGACGACGCGGCGGGCGGCCTCGCAGAGGTGGCAGCCCGTCGCGGTGAAGAGGACGACCTCGGCTACGGGTAAATGCCTCTCGTGACCGTGGCTTCCGCGACGCGCCGCACCGCGAGCCCGTACGCGGCGACGCGCATCGGGAGCTTGCGGCTCTGCGCCGTCTCCCACGTCTCGTCGAAGGCGCGGCTCATGATGTCGTTGAGCTTCGCGTTCACCTCGACCTCCTTCCAGAAGTACTCCTGGAGGCCCTGCACCCACTCGAAGTACGAGACGACGACCCCGCCCGCGTTCGCCAGCACGTCGGGGAGGATGAGGACGCCGCGGTCCTCGAGGATCGCGTCGGCGGACGGCGTGACCGGCCCGTTCGCCCCCTCGCAGATGATCGACGCCTTGACCTGGGCCGCGTTCTCCGAGGTGATGACCTGCTCGAGCGCGCACGGCGCGAGGATGTCGCACTCGAGCAGCACGAGCTCCTCGTTCGTGATCGTCTCCGCATCCTTGAGCCCGGCGAGCGTCCGGTGCTCGGCCTTGTACGCGAGCGCCGCCGGGACGTCGATCCCCTTCGGGTTGAAGAGCGCAGTCGTCGAGTCGGAGATCGCCACCACCGTTGCGCCCTCCTGGTGGAGGAAGTTCGCGAGATAGCTGCCGACGTTGCCGAAGCCCTGCACGGCGACCGTCATGCCGGCGATGCGCTTGTCGAGCTTCGCCACCGCGTCGCGGATGCAGTAGAGGGCGCCGCGGGAAGTGGCCTCGACACGACCGAGAGAGCCGCCGATCGTGAGCGGCTTGCCCGTCACGACGCCGAGCACGGAGTGCCCCTTGTTCATCGAGTAGGTGTCGAAGATCCACGCCATCGTCGAGCCGTCGGTGCCGACGTCCGGCGCCGGGATGTCCTTCTCCGGCCCGATCTCGTTGATGATCTCGCTCGTGAAGCGGCGGGTCATCCGCTCGAGCTCGCCGCGCGACATCTTCTTCGGGTCGCAGACGACGCCGCCCTTCGCCCCGCCGAACGGGATCCCCATGAGGGCGCACTTCCACGTCATCCACATCGCGAGCGCCTTCACCTCGTCGACCGTGACGTCGGGGTGGTAGCGGATGCCTCCCTTCGACGGACCGCGCGCGATCTTGTGGGTGACGCGATAGCCCTTGAAGGCCTGCGTCGACCCGTCGTCCATGCTCACCGGGACCGAGACCTCGATCGCCTTCTTGCACTCGCCGAGCACGGCGATGAGGTTCGAGTCGATCTCGAAGGTGGTGCCGACGCGGCGGAGCTGCTCGCGCGCCAGCTCGAACGGGTTCTCGCGCAGGTGGGAAGTCGTTACGACTGCTGACACCTCGTCGCTCCTTTTGTCGCTGCAAACGAGCCCAAACTTGACGGCGAGGCGAGCTTAACGCGAGGCGTACGCGTCGAGCGCCAGGTACCGGGGGTACTCGACCGCCTCGGCCCAGCGCGCTGCCGAGGCGATCATCGCGGCGTTGTCGGTGCAGAGGTCGAGCGGGGCGGGGGTCGCATCCGGGAGCTCCGCACGCAGCTCCGAGTTCGCGGCGACGCCGCCGACGATCGCGATCCGGTCACGGGCGGTCCGCTCCGCCGCTTCCCGCACCCGCTCGACGAGGGCGCGCACGATCGCGTGCTGGTACGACGCGGCGAGATCGGCCCGACGCGCCTCGAGCTCGGCCTCGTCCAGGTCGCGGACGGCGTAAAGGAGCGCCGTCTTCAGCCCGGAGAACGAGAAGTCGAGACCCGGGACGCGGGCGACGGGGAAGTCGTACGCGGCCGCGTCGCCGGCGCGCGCCAGCCGGTCGATCTCGCGCCCGCCGGGATAGCCGAGCCCGAGCAGGCGGGCGCCCTTGTCGAACGCCTCTCCCGCCGCGTCGTCGAGCGTCGAGCCGAGCAGCCGCCGCTCGGTGTGGGAGCCCACGTCGAGGAGCATCGTGTGGCCGCCGCTGGCGAGCAGGCAGAGGAACGGCGGCTCGAGCGGTTCCGGCCGGAGATAGAGCGAGGCGACGTGACCGTCGAGGTGGTCGACCGGGACGAGCGGCAGGCGCCGCGACCACGCCACCGCCTTGGCCGCGGCGAGGCCGACGAGGAGCGCGCCGATCAGGCCGGGGCCCTGCGTCACGGCGACGCGGTCCACGTCCTCGAGCGAAGCGTTCGCCTCCGCCAGCGCCTCGCGGATAACCGGCGTCACGAGCTCGAGGTGCCGCCGCGATGCGACCTCCGGAACGACGCCGCCGTAGCGGGCATGCAGCTTGGCCTGCGACGAGACGACGCTCGAGCGGATCTCGCCCTCCTCGGTGACGAGCGCCGCGGCGGTCTCGTCGCAGGAGGTCTCGATGCCGAGGATCACACGTGACCGCGCGCGACGGGGTCCTTCCACATGATGAGCGCGTCCTCGCGGTTGTCCGTGTAGTAGCCGCGCCTCAGGCCCCGCGATCGGAAGCCGAGCCGGTCGTAGAGGTCGATCGCCTTGAGGTTCGAGACGCGCACCTCGAGCGTGTAGCCGCGGCGGGCATCGTCGGCCGTGAGGTCGAAGAGCCGCTCGAGGAGCATCGTCGCGACACCGCGCCCGCGGTGGTCGGGATCGACCGCGACGTTCATCACGTGCCAGGCGTCGACGTAGCGCGAGACGATGAGATAGCCGACGAGCGCGCCGTCCTCGCCCTCCGCCTCGAAGGCGCCGAGGCAGATCGAGCTCGGCTTCGCGAGCTCGCCGGCGAACATCGACCGTGACCACGGCGTCGGGTACGAACGGCGCTCGATCTCCTCGATCGCCGCGAGGTCGTCGAGCAACAGCCTGCGCAGCTCGATCGTCGTCACGGAGCGCTCCTCTCGGCGTCCGGGACGCGGAGGTAGAGCGGCTCGAGCTCCTCGACCGGTCCCGGCTCGCCGCCCAGCGCTGCGTGGAAGCGCGCGCGCGGCAGGTGGCGCTCGTCGTCGTCCGGCGGCACGTCCGCTCCTCGCTCCTCGAGCAGCGACCGGTAGCGCTTCGCGCCGTCGCCGACGCAGACGACGCCCCCGGCGAGCGGCAGCTCCTGCGGAGCGAGCACGCGCGGCTCGCCGTCGAGCAGCGTGAAGACCTCGCGCCGTTTCGCGTCGACCACGGGAACCGCGCCGGGCGCGCCGGCGGCGAGGGCGGCGAGGGTCGAGACGCCGGAGCCCGGCAGGTCGAGCGAGAGCGCGAGCCCACGCGCCACGGCAAGCCCGATCCGGACTCCGGTGAAACTGCCTGGGCCGACGCCGACCGCGAGGCTGTCGAGCTCGGAGGGATGAGCTCCCGCCTGTCGCAGCAGCGCGTCGACGTCCTCGAGCAGGGTCTGTGCACGCGAGCAACGCTCGCCGAGCACCTCGAGATGTCCATTAGAACCTGTGTCCACGAGCGCGCTCGTCGCGACTGCCGTCGCCGTGTCGAAGGCCAGCGTCAACACTCCTCGATCTCCACCGCTCTCCCAGGGCCAGCATGCCGCAAACGCACAGCGAAACGAGGCGGCGGCAGGACACCCTCCCCTGCCTCGGGCCACTCGACGAACGCGATCGCCTCATCGAAGTACGGCTCGAGATCCCCCCACTCGGCCGGCGAGACGTCGCGGAAGCGGTAGAGGTCGAGGTGCGAGACCTCGACGTCCTCGCCGTGGTAGCGGTGGCCGATCGTGTACGTGGGGCTCGTGACGCGCTCACGCACGCCGAGGGCGCCGCACGCCCCGCGGACGAACGTCGTCTTGCCGGAGCCGAGCTCGCCCGCGACGGTGACGACGTCGCCCGTCGCCAGCCGCCGTGCGAGGCCCGCAGCGAGCGCCTCGGTCTCGGCCGGCGAGTTGCTGGGCGTCTCCACGCGTACGATCCAAGCATGCCCGCCTACGTGATCGTCGAGACGGACGTCTACGACCCCGAGCAGTACGAGCGCTACAAGGCTGCGTCGCCGGACGCCGTTCACTCGGGCGGCGGCCGATTCGTCGCCCGCGGCGGCGAGCTCGCGGTGCTCGAGGGGGACTGGACGCCATCGCGACTCGTGATCCTCGAGTTCCCGGACCTCGAGACGGCGAGGCGCTGGTACGACTCGCCCGAGTACGAGGAGGCGAAGCGGCTGCGCGAGGGCGCGGCGAACCTCCGCATGGTCGCCGTGCAGGGTCTCGACGAGCCGCTCTAGAACAGGCCGAGCTGCTCGGCCGGCGCCGCGGCGACCGGCTCCGGTTCCGGTTCGGGCACCGCTAGGGCAGGAGGCTGAGCGCCACGTCCCATGAGCTCCGGCAATCGCGCGAAGTCGGCCTCGAGCACCTTGAGCATCGCCGGGGTGTAGAGCGCCGCGGCGGGGTGGAAGATCGGATACAGGAGGACGCTGCGGCCGGCGATCGTGAGCGCCTGCTCCTGGCCGTGGACGCGCGTGATCCCGAGCGGCCGGCCGGAGAGGAGCTTCGTCGCGAAGTTGCCGAGCGTCGCGATCACCTTCGGCTCGATCAGCTCGATCTGGCGGAAGAGGTGCGGCTCGCAGGCCTCGATCTCGTCGGGCTGCGGGTCACGGTTGCCGGGCGGGCGGCACTTGAGGACGTTCGCGATGTAGACGTCCTCCCGCCGCAGCTCGACGCCCGCCAGCAGCCGCTCGAGCAGCTTCCCCGCCTGGCCGACGAAGGGGACACCCTGCTTGTCCTCGTGGAAGCCGGGCGCCTCGCCGACGAACATGAGGTCGGCGTGCGGGTTGCCCGAGCCGAAGACGATCTGCGTTCGTCCCTGAGCGAGCCGGCAGCGCGTACAGGAGGCCGTCGCCGCCGCGTACTCCGCGAGCGCGTCCAGGGACTCCACCGGCACAGCACTCATCGGGGTCGAGTCTACGAGGCTCGCCCGACGGACACGATGCGCGCCCGCCAGCGGCCCCGAGGCGCCTCGACCTCGACCTCGTCGCCCGGCGCCTTGCCGAGCAGAGCCTGCCCCACGGGCGAGTCGGGCGAGACGCCGCCGACGCCGGTGATCTCCACCTCGAGCCGCTCGCCGTCCTCCCTTTCGAGCTCGACCCGCGAGCCGACGGTGACGACGCCGCTCGCCGCGGCAGCCTCCTCGTCGAGGATCGTCGCGTGCTGGAGCCGGTGGCGCAACACCCGGATCCGCGCCTCCAGCAGTCCCTGCTCGTTCTTCGCCGCGTGGTACTCGAAGTTCTCGGACAGGTCGCCGTGCGCCCGGGCCGTCGCGATCGCCTGTACGGCGGCGGCGCGCTTCGGGCCTTCGAGCTCGGAGAGCTCCGCCTCGATGCTCTCGTACGCGGCGCGTGTCAGCAGCTCGCCGTCGTCGTCCCCCCGCGCCACGACGGAGCTAGTGCCCGCCGCAGCCGCAGGAGCCGCCGCAGCAGCCTCCCCCGCCACCGCCCGTGGTCACGGGCTTGCTCACTCCGTGCACGGCGAAGGAGGAGAACTGGCGCGAGACGTTCGTCGCGGCGCATTCGGGGCATGCGATCTGCTCCTCGCCGCGCACGAGCTCCTCGAAATGCGACTCGCACTCCATGCAGACGTACTCGTAGATCGGCACGCGTCTGATGCTAGTACACGCACTAGCGAGCCGAGGTACAGGTCGCCTGCTTGCCCCCGACGAGCTCGCGAACGAGCCCGCTCGGCGTCCCGGGCACGGTGAGCGCGAACCGCTCGGGCCTGGGGAGGTCGAGGATGGTCATCTTGTCCGGTCCGGGCGCGGCGCAACCGGCCCCGTCCAGGCGCCAGTAGGAGCTGTAGTGCGCGCGCAGGAGATAGCGGCCGGCCGCGAACACACGACCGCGGATGGCTGTGTGGCCGAACGAGGTGACGACGGGTTGCGCCGGCCCAGTCAGGAGCGGGGTCGCGCGCGGCAGCTCGTAGATCGTCCAGTTCGCGCTCCGGAAGACCACCTGCAGGCCCGAGCCCGGCGAACGCAGCACGCGCGCCTCCTGGGGCCCGCCGTCCCAGTCGAGCGGCGCCGTCGTGCTAAGCAGCACATAGCGAACGGCGTTGGAGCGGAGCCAGTCTCGGTACTCGGCGGCGCCGAGATGCTTCTCGTAGAGGGCCGGGTTGTCGGCGACGTCGAGCTGCCGGTACCACCCGCGTGCGAGCGGGAAGCCGGATCTCGGAAGCCAGTACGCCTCCCAGTGCTCCGCCGTCGGCACGACCTCGACGCGGTACCCCGGCTGGTCGTGCGTCCGGAGGAAGCCGAGCGCCGGTCTCCAGAAGCTCGCGTGCTGCGTCTGATTGTCGAGGCGCGACGGGACGAGGAGCGCGTACGGCACGACGTTGTAGGCGAAGGCGGCGGCGAGCGCGACGACGACGAGGCGCCGCGGGCGGAAGCCGGCCAGGCTGGCGGTGAGGAGCATGACCGGGAACACGAAGGCGCTCAGCCGTGTCCAGTTGTCCCCGAGCGGTGAGGGGATGATGTAGACGACGACGCTGCCGAGCCCCCACAGCGCGTAGAAGGCGACGAGCGGCCCGGCGGCGCGAGCCCGCCGGGCGACGAGCACGCCGAGCGACGTGACGACCAGCACGGCGACGAAGTCGATCCAGTGGAACGGGTAGACGCCGGTGCCCGCGCCCGGGAAGAGGACGAGCGCGAGCAGTTCGATGCCGGCCGCGACGGCGAGCCCGACACCGAACCACACCTGGCGGCGCGCGATCCGGCGGCGGGAGACGACGTACGAGCCGACGATGAGGCAGAGGAAGGCGAAGGCGAGCGGGCTGAAGCCGACGGTGACCGCGGCCAGCACGGCCGCCAGGCGCGGCCGCCGGAGCTGCAGCAGCTTGAGCGTCGCGAGCATGGCCATGAACCCGAGCGAGTACGCGTACAGCCCCGTGAACATCGGCGCTGCGGCGAGCACGCCGAAGACGCGCACAGGCCAGCGGGCGGCGCTCCCCCACTCCCGCAACGCGAGGGAGGCGAAGAGCACGGTCGAGGCCACGGCGGCCGCGAAGACGAGCGGCAGGTTCCCAACGAGGGCCGCAGGCAGGTAGTAGAGGAGGCTGTACGACGCGAGCGGGTACGTCCCGGCGTACCAGAAGTTGTCCCAGATGAGAGCGCCGTCGCGGACGAGGAACGTCCGGTAGAGATGGACGGGCGCATCGCCGGGGGCCGGGCCGATTGCGAGCACGAGGGCCGCGAAGGCGGTGGTCAGCGCGGCACCGAGCAGCAGCTCGCGGCGGGGCGAGAGACGGCGAAGGTCGAGGAGGTCTGCGGTGGCGGAGCTCATCCGGGCAACCGAATCCTCGCATGCAGGCGGGTGAGCAGCGCCTGGGGCGGGACGAGGTCGACGCCGTCCGGCCGCGAGAGGTAGCCCGGCGCGGCGCCCGGGACTCCGGTGTGGCCGTACTGCCAGACGACGCGGTTCGTGCGTGGGTCGACGACGATCACGCGGTCGTTGTAGTCGTCGTTGACGAGGAAGTCGCCGTTGGGCAGCGGCAGCGCGAGCGAGGGATGGTCGAGCGGCGGTGCGCCGGCACGCGGCCGGTACCGCCAGTGGAGACGGCCCCGCCGGTCGAACGTCTCCAGGATGCCCGGCGTCTCCCAGCCGACCGTCACGTACAGGCCACGCCGGACCTCGTTCGAGTCGGACGGATAGGAGATGTTCGGCGGATGCGCCGACCAGAGGACGTGGCCGCTCGGCGACAAGGCGTCGACCCAGTCGCCGTTGATCTCCGTGACGAGCATGCCGCCTCCCGCGAGCGGGAACGCGCCGTTCGGGCTCCCCCACGCCCGCGGCGGCGAGTGCACGCAGCCGTTCGCCGGACTGCCCACCGCGCGCACGGGCCGATGCGAGGGCGGGCGCAGCAGGAGGAGCCGGCAATTCTCGATGTCGGCGAGCACGATCGAGCCGTTCGGCAGCAGCAGGGCGTCGTCCGGGTGCGCGAGCCGGTTCGCGCTGCTGCCGGGAGCGTCCACGGCGCCGTAGCGCCAGGCGATCCGATGCGACGCGACGTCGATCACGCTCACCACGTCGACGTCCTCCTCCGTCGCGACGATCTGCCGCCCGTCGGGCGAGAAGAATGCATCGTCGGGAAGCGGCAGGCTCCTGCCGTCGCCGGGCTGCGGGAAACGCCAGACGATCCGGCCCTGCGGGTCGACGACGAGGAGCCGGTCGTTCGACCGGTCGGCGATCAGGACGTCGCCCGGGAGCACCGACGGGTCCGAGCCGGGAGCGAGGTGAGACACGCCGAGCGGCTGCGGGAACGGCCCCATCTCCCTGGGCTTCGGCTTCGGGTGACGACGCGGGGGATCCCTCGACGCCCGCGTCGCCGCCGCGGCGTCGGACCGGTGACTCGTACCGCCGCAGCCGACCACGACCGCCGCGAGGACGCCGAGCACCAACAGAAGAAGGGGACGCACCACTCTCTGTCTCTCCCCCAAGCTCACCGGTCAAGCATGAGAGTCCGGTGAGGCGCCGAGGGTAGACTTGTCGTCGCCCGGCATCCGGTTCGGAGCTGGAGCGAATCCGTGATCGAGAGAGTCCATGTCATCGGCTCGGGCCGCGTCGGCTCGGCTGTGGCCGCCCGCCTCCGCGAGCGTGGCCTCGCCGTGGGCAATGACGCCGGGGGCGGGGACGACCCGGACGTCGTCCTCCTCTGCGTCCCGGACACGGCCGTTGCCGATGTGGCTCGGAACCTGACAGCGGGCCACGCCTGGGTCGGGCACGTCTCGGGTGCGACGCCCCTCGCAGCGCTCGAGCCGCACGAGCGCCGCTTCTCGCTCCATCCGCTCCAGACGTTCGACGGGAGCGGGGAACCCGCCCAGCTCGACGGTGCGTGGGCGGCGATCAGCGGCGAGACCGGGGAGGCGCTGGCGATCGCACGCGAGCTTGCGGAGACCCTCGGGCTGCGGCCGTTCGAGCTCGCGGACGGAGACCGGACGCTCTACCACGCCGGAGCCGTCTTCGCCTCGAACTACCTCGTCACGCTGCAACGGGCGGCCGTGAGGCTGGGAGTCCCGGCCGAGGGGCTCGTGCCGCTGATGCAGGGGACGATCGCGCACGGCTTCGAGCTGACCGGGCCGATCGCGCGCGGCGACTGGGCGACGGTCGAGGCGCACAGGCGCGCGATCCGAGCCGAGCAGCCGGAGCTCGAGTCTCTCTACGAGGCGCTTGCAAAGGCGACGGTGGCGCTCGCATGAAGGTCGTGCGCACGATCGCCGGGCTGGAAGCGGCCGCGGGCACCGGTGTCGTGCCGACCATGGGAGCGTTCCACGAGGGTCACCGCGCGCTCTTCCGCGCCGCCCGTGGCGAGAACGAGCGCGTCGTCGCTTCGCTCTTCGTCAATCCTGCGCAGTTCGACGACCCGGCCGATCTCGAGGCGTATCCGCGCGACGAGGCTCGCGACCTCGAGATCGCGGAGGCGGAGAGGGTCGACGTCGTGTTCGCGCCGGAGGCCGGCGAGCTGTATCCGCCCGACTTCGGGACGTGGGTCGAGCCCGAGGCGACGGGCGCCGAGGGCGCGACGCGGGCGGGACATTTCCGCGGGGTCGCAACGGTCTGCCTGAAGCTGTTCAACCTCGTCCGGCCCGAGCGCGCCTACTTCGGGCAGAAGGACGCGCAGCAGGTGGCGGTGATCCGGCGCCTGGTGCGCGATCTGAACGTGCCCGTCGAGATACGAGTCGTCCCGACCGTGCGCGATCCCGACGGCCTCGCCCTCTCCTCGCGCAACCGTCTCCTCTCGCCCGACGAGCGGGAGCGCGCACTCGGCCTGCCGCGAGCGCTGAGCTCCGCCGTGGAAGACCCCGACCCCGTCGCCGCCGCGCGCGCCTCGCTGAACGGCCTCGAGCCCGACTACGTCGAGGTGCTCGACCTCGGCGACGCGAAGGTCCTCGCCGCCGCCATCCGCGTGGGCTCCATCCGTTTGATCGACAACGTCCTCCTGGAAGGAGAGATCCGATGAGCGACAACCCGAAGCCTGCGCGCTACGCGTCCTGGACCGCCGGCAAGCTGCCACTCCCCGAGCTCGCCGAGATGAAGCGCCGCGGCGACAGGATCGTGATGGTCACCGCCTACGACGCCCCGAGCGGCCGCCTCGCCGACACGGCCGGCGTCGACCTGATCCTCGTCGGAGACTCGTCCGGAATGGTCGTCCACGGCCGCGAGTCGACGGTGCCGGTGTCGCTCGACGAGATCGTCTTCATGACCCAGTGGGTGACCCGCGGGGCAAAGCGCCCGCTCGTGATCGCCGACATGCCGTTCGGCTCGTACGAAGAGTCCGACGAGCAGGCGGTGCGGAACGCGGTGCGCCTCGTGAAGGAGGGTGGCGCCGACGGCGTCAAGCTCGAGCGCGGCGGGACGTCCGTCGCGCGGGCGAAGGCGATCGTCGGCGCCGGCATCCCCGTCATGGGGCACGTCGGGCTGACCCCGCAGACCGCAACGGTCCTCGGCGGCTTCAAGGCGCAGGGGCGGACGGCCGAGCGCGCGCACCAGCTCGTCGAGGAGGCGCTAGCGCTCGAGGCGGCAGGCTGCTTCGCAGTCGTCCTCGAGGCGGTTCCTCCCGTCGTCGCGCAGGCGGCGACCCGGGCCCTCGGCGTGCCGACGATCGGGATCGGCGCCGGCGTGGAGACGGACGGGCAGGTGCTCGTCTGGCACGACATGCTCGGCTTCTACGAGGGGCGGGCGCCACGCTTCGTCAAGCGCTATGCGGAGCTCGGCGACGCCATCGTCGAGGCGCTGGAGCAGTTCGCGGAGGAGGTGCGAAGCGGCGCGTTCCCCGAGGAGCGCCACACGTACGCGATGCCCGAGGAAGAGCGGGCGGCGTTCGAAGGCGTGCCCTCAGGCGATCGTGGCGAACACGATCAGCGCCGGTAGGGCCGCCGCGAGCGCAACGGCGGCGAGGCTCCTCCCCCAGCTCCAGCCGTGCACGCTGCGGACGCCGACGACGAGCAGGAGCGCGCTCCACGCGAACGCGAAGTAGAGGAGCCCGCCGAAGGTCCGGTCGCCGGGGCCCCAGTCGCTGCCTCCGGTGCGGAAGAGGTTCTGTCCGTAGACCGCGATCCGGACCGGCCACAGCGTGACCAGTGCGAGTGCGAGCGGCATGGCCGAGAGGGCGAGCACGCTCCGCGCCCGCCGGTAGCTGCCCAGGCCGCCCAGCCGCCGGGCCGCGCCGTGGAGAAGCCCGCCGCCCAGCCAGTAAGCCGCGAACGCGTAGATCGCGCCGCCCAAGAAGACCCACACCGGGATCAGCGACACCGAGAACGAGGCGTCGTTGAGGAGATGCCGGGCCACCGGCGTCGCGAGCACGCCCGCGAAGCCCGCGAGACCGATGATCGCGACGAGCGCCTCCTGGCGCGCCTCCACCGCCGCCTCGGACTCGTCCCGCAGCGAGACGAACACCGCGCGGGGCGCGACGAGGACTGCCGGCGCGCGCAGCCACCAGCTCCGCTCGAGCACCGAGCCGCGTGCGGTTTCGGCCGTAGCCGCCATCAACGCTGAGGGTAGCCCGTGCCGGTCAGGGCAGCGTGACGGTCTCGGTTCCGCTGATCACGCACGGCTCCACGAACTTGGTCGTGCTGCCGGGGACCTGCGTCCCCGTCGCGCCGACCTTCGGCCCGCCCACGCACGGGCCCGACCGACTGACGGAGCCGGACGCGGAGCCGCCGATGACCCCTGCCACGAGCAGGACGAGCACCAGGCCGAGCACGATCCAGGCGCCGGAAGCCCAGGCCCAGGTGCGCAGCTGCGAGCGCTTGCGCGGATCGGTCTGGCCGCCCAGCAGGAGGAGTGCGGCGATCAGCGAGATGAAGGGGAAGAACAGGGTCGCGAGCACCGCTCCGGCGACCGAAGCGCCTGCGTAGCCGGTTCCGCCCTCGTCCGGCGGCGCAGAGGAGCCCGCCACCATGCGGCGGACCCTACGCCTATGCGGCGGCGATCGCCAGCTCAGGCAGCACGTTCTGGAGGAAGCGGCCGGTGGAGCTCTCCTCCACCTGCGCGACGTCCTCGGGCGTCCCGACGGCAATGAGCTCGCCGCCCGCCTCGCCACCCTCCGGGCCGAGGTCGATCACCCAGTCGGCCTGCTTGATCACGTCGAGGTTGTGTTCGATCACGATCATCGTGTTGCCGCCGTCGACGAGCCGCTGCAGCGTCTCGAGCAGCTTCTCGATGTCGGCGAAGTGGAGACCCGTCGTCGGCTCGTCCAGGATGTAGAGCGTCTTCCCGGTTGCCACCTTGCACAGCTCAGCGGCGAGCTTCACCCGCTGCGCCTCGCCGCCCGAGAGCGTCGTCGCCGGCTGGCCGAGCTTGACGTAGTCGAGCCCGACGTCGTGGAGGGTTTGCAGCCGGCGCCGGATCTTCGGGATCTTGGCGAAGAACTTCAGCGCCTCCTCAACCGACATCTCGAGCACGTCGGCGATGGAGCGGCCCTTGAACCGCACCTCGAGCGTCTCGCGGTTGTAGCGCGCGCCCTTGCACGTCTCGCACGGCACGTAGACGTCGGGCAGGAAGTGCATCTCGATCTTGATCTGCCCGTCGCCCTTGCACGTCTCGCAGCGTCCGCCGCGGACGTTGAACGAGAAGCGGCCGGGCTTGTAACCGCGCACCTTGGCCTCCGGCGTGAGCGAGTAGAGCTCCCGGATGTGCGTGAACAGGTCGGTGTACGTCGCCGGGTTCGAGCGGGGCGTGCGCCCGATCGGCTTCTGGTCGATCTCGATCACCTTGTCGAAGACCTCTATGCCATCGACGCCGGCGTGCGCGCCGGGCTTCACGCGCGCCCGGTTGAGCCGGTTGGCGAGCGCCTTGAAGACGATCTCGTTCACGAGCGTCGACTTGCCGGAGCCCGACACGCCCGTGACGCAGATGAACTTGCCCACGGGGAACTCGACGTCGATGTCCTTCAGGTTGTGCTGCGCGGCGCCGCGTACGACGAACGCGCCGCGGTCCTCGTCCCGCCGCTCGGGCACGGCGATCGAGCGCTTGCCGGAGAGGAACTGTCCCGTCACCGACTTCGCCACCCGCTCGACCTTCCGCGCGGGGCCCTCCGCGACGACCTCGCCGCCGTGGAGACCTGCGCCAGGCCCCATGTCGACGAGCCAGTCGGAGCGGCGCATCATCTCCTCGTCGTGCTCGACGACGAGCACGGTATTGCCGAGGTCGCGCAGCCGCTCGAGAGTGTCGATGAGGCGCGCGTTGTCGCGCTGGTGGAGACCGATCGACGGCTCGTCGAGTATGTAGAGGACGCCGACGAGCTGCGAGCCGATCTGCGTCGCCAGCCGTAGCCGCTGCGCCTCGCCGCCCGACAGCGTCGCCGCAGCACGGTCGAGCGTGAGGTAGCCGACCCCGACGTCGTCGAGGAACGTCAGCCGCTCGCGGATCTCCTTCACGATCCGGTGGCCGATCAGCTCCTCGGTCGGCGTCAGGTCGAGCTCGTCGAGGAAGCCGAGCGCACGCGCGACGGAGAGCTGCGTGAACTCGTGGATCGACCTGTCGCCGACGGTGACCGCGAGCACCTCCGGCTTCAGCCGCGCTCCCTTGCAGACCGGGCACGGCCGGAAGCTCATGTACTCCTCGATCCGCTCGCGCGCGTGCGACGAGTCGGTCTCGCGGTAGCGGCGCTGCAGACTCGCGACGATGCCGTCGAAGGCGAGCATGTACTGGCGCCGCCGACCCATGCGGTTGCGGTACTGGACGTAGATCTTCTCGCCGTCGGTGCCGTCGAGGAACCGCGCCTGCTCCGCTTCGGTCAGCTCCGACCAGGGCTTCGACGTGTCGATCTCGTAGCGGTCGGCGATCGCCTGGATCACCGCCTCGTAGAACCCGGACGAGCCGCCGACCGACCACGGCACGAGCGCGCCGTCGTCAATCGAGAGCGACGGATCGGGGACGAGGAGGTCGGGGTCGATCTCCTGCTGCGAGCCGAGACCGGTGCAGCGCGGGCAGGCGCCGTGCGGTGCGTTGAAGGAGAAGATGCGCGGCTGGAGCTCCGCCAGCGAGACCCCGTGGTCGGGGCACGCGAAGTTCTCGGAGAAGAGGAGCTGCTCGCCCGTTTCGACGAGGTCGACGGCGACGAGCCCGTCCGCGAGCCCGGCCGCCGTCTCGATCGACTGCGTCAGCCGCAGTCGCAGGTCGGCGCGCATCACGAGCCGGTCGACGACGACCTCGATCGTGTGCTTGAACTTCTTGTCGAGCTCGGGAAGGCCCTCCTCGAGGACGTACCGCTCGCCGTCGACCTTGACGCGCGTGAAGCCTTCCCGCGTCAGATCCTCGAAGACGTCCTTGTACTCGCCCTTGCGGTCGCGGACGACGGGCGCGTTGACGGTGAACCGCGTCCCCTCCTCGAGCTTCAGTACCTGGTCGACGATCGCGTCGAGGCTCTGTCCGGCGATCGGCTTGCCGCAGATCGGGCAGTGCGGCCGTCCGACCCGTGCGTAGAGGAGCCGCAGGTAGTCGTAGATCTCGGTCACCGTGCCGACCGTCGAGCGCGGGTTTCTCGAGGTCGTCTTCTGATCGATCGAGATCGCCGGACTGAGCCCGTCGATGTGGTCGACGTCCGGCTTCTCCATCATCTGCAGGAACTGGCGCGCGTAGGCGGAGAGCGACTCGACGTAGCGGCGCTGCCCTTCCGCGTAGATCGTGTCGAAGGCCAGGGAGGACTTGCCGGACCCGGACAGCCCGGTGATGCAGATGAGGCGGTTCCGCGGCAGGCGGACGGTGAGGTCCTTGAGGTTGTGCTCGCGGGCGCCGTGGACGACAAGCTCGTCGGCAGCCATGTGAAGAGCATTCTATCTGGCCGAACAGACGTTCGGGCAGCGCTAGCGGCGTTGCTGGAGCAGGCGCGTGAGCCGCCGCGGGACGCAGTCGATCTCGAGCTCGCCCGCCACCACCGTGCCGTAGCCGAGCATGCGTCCGAGCAGCGGCCGCTCCACCTCGAACACCGTCCCGTTGAGCGAGATCGAGGCGCTGTTGCGGCGCAGGAACCCGTGCTCGACGACGAGCGCGCTCCCCGTGACGACGAGGTGGGTCCGCTCCCAGCTGGCGACGGCGATCACGGCGATCACCGCCGCGAGCCCGAGGAGGACCGCGCCGGCGGCCGCAACCGCCGTCCAGGGCGCGAGAAAGCACGCGGCGCCGGCGAGCGCGAGGACGAGCGCGCGCAGCAGCGGCCGTGCGAGAGCGATCCCGTGGCGATGCGCCTCGAGCAGCGGTGCGTCCACGTCCGCTTCGTTCTAGTTGCAACAGGGAATCCCTCGGGAAATGGGTGGAACCGCACGTCGCGCGGCGACGGCGACCCTCGTGGCCGTCGCGATCATCGTGGTCGCGCTCGCGCTCTGGAAGCTCCGGATCGTGATCGCGCTGCTCTTCCTCGGCTTCGTGATCGCCTCGGCGATGCGGCCGAGCGTGGAGTGGCTCAACCGCCGGGCGCGGGTGCCGAAGAGCGTCGGTGTCGTCCTCCACTACGTCTGCTTCCTCGCCGCCATCGCGCTCTTCCTCTGGCTCGTCGTGCCGGCCGCGATCACGCAGATCGACCACGCGATCGGGGGCCAGGTGCCGACCTCGAGGGCGCAGTTGCACAACGCGGCGGTCCACTCGCACGGGATCCGGCACGAGATCCTCCACGCGCTCGACAAGCGCCTACGGCAGCTCCCGTCGGGCGCCAGCCTCCTCCACCCGGCGATCACCGTGACGAAGACGCTGTTCGAGATCCTGGTCGGGATCCTGTTCATGTTCGCCGTCGGCGCCTACTGGATCTTCGAGCGTGACGCGACGATCGGGCTCGTGCAGTCGCTCGTGCCGCGCAGGCACCGGCGCCTGACCCGCGACACGTGGGTGCTGATCGACCTGAAGCTCGGGGCCTTCGTGCGCGGGCAGCTCCTGCTCGTCGTGCTCGTCGCCATGCTGCTGTCGCTCGCGTTCTGGCTCGACGGCGAGCCGTACTGGCTCCTGATCGGCTCCTTCGCCGGGATCGTGGAGCTCGTGCCGATCGTCGGGCCGCTCGCCGCGGGCGCGGTGGCCATTGGCGTGGGGCTGACTGTGGGCTGGACGGTGGCGCTCGGAGCCGGGATCGCGGTGCTCGTCCTGCGGGAGCTGGAGGACTACGTCATCGCCCCGCGCGTCATGGGCCACGCGGTCGGCCTGTCGCCGCTCGTCGTGCTCGTGTCGGTCGTCGCGGTCGGCTACCTGCTCGGAGCGGTGTACGTCCTGATCGCGATCCCGATCGCCGCCGTCGCCTCGACGCTGATCGACGTCGTCGTCCGCGGCCGCGACCCGGCCGAGGAGGAGGCGCCGACCGTCCTGTTCGCCGGAACCGGCGAGGCGAAGCGTTAGCTCGTTCTCGGCTTACGCCATCTACCGAACACGAGGCCGCCCAAGGTGAAGCCGAGGCCGAAGGTGCCGAGGGCGAAGGCGCCGATCGCGGCGGCCTTCCGCGCCGTGGACAGGCGCTGCCAGCGGCTGAGCGCCTCCTTCTCCTCGTGCGTCAGCTCCTCGCCGCGGCGCTGCTTGCGCAGCGCCCCGCCGGCTCTTAGGCCGACGTAAAGGTCGTCGAAGATCTCGGCGGTGTCTTCGCTCACGGCTTCCAATCTATAGCCTCGTTCGGTCGTGAACGCCAGGCTCCTCCATGTTTCCGACCTCCACGTGGGTACACATGAGGAGCGGGAGGTCGAGCGGGCGCTGGCGCAACTCGTGGAGCGGCTGGAGCCGCAAATCGTCGTCGCTTCGGGCGATCTGGCGCACCGCGGCCGGCGGCAGCAGCTCGAACGGGCGGCGGAGCTCCTGCGCTCGCTCGGGCCGCCGGTCGTCGCGGTGCCCGGCAACCACGACCTGCCGTACACGCCGGCGCGACTCGTGCGCCCGTGGGCGGAGTTCGAGCAGGTCTGGGAGACGACCGAGCCGACGCTCGCGGCGCCCGGGCTCCACGTCGTGGGGCTCAACTCGGCCAGGCCGTTCCGCCACCAGGGCGGTGCGCTGAGCCGCGCGCAGCTGGACCGGGCCGCAGAACAGCTCGCCGGTGCCGAAGAAGGGGCGCTCCGCGTCGCCGTCCTCCACCACCACGTGATCGGCGCGCCGTGGCGGGCGGCGCGCAAACGACCGGTCTCGCGGCGCAACCGTGTGCTCCGGGCGCTCGTCGAGGCGGGCGCCGATCTCATCCTCGCGGGTCACATCCACCAGGCGGCGGTGAGCGAGCGGCACGAGTTCGAGGTCGTCGGGGACGAGGCGCGCGCGGCGGTGGTCGCCATCGCGCCCGGGCTCGGGCAACCG
>DASSVO010000033.1:0-9454 GCA_035706005.1 Gaiellaceae bacterium
GACGGGGGCAACGTGGGGGGAACATGGTTTCCCCCACGGGAGCGAGGCGCAGCCGAGCGACGGTCACGACGGGAGCGTGACGGGGGCGGCGTTCGCCCGCGTGGGCGGAACGGCGACCCGCGGCCGGCCCGCCTCGTGCAGGTCGTACAGCCAGCTCCAGAGCCGGTGCAGCTCCTCCTCGATCTGCTGCGAGGCCTCGCGGTAGCCCTTCGCGCCGCGCGGCAGGCCCTCGAAACGCATCGGCTCGCTCCACGCGATGGAGACGGGCGAGAAGTTGCCGAGCCGCCAGTGCTGTGAGCCGTGGATCGCGGCGCAGATCACCGGCACGTCCTCCTGCAGCGCGACCATCGCCGCCCCCGGCTGAACGTGACCGGGAACGCCGCTCCGCTGGCGGGTCCCTTCGACGAAGACACCGAGGACGTCTCCCCCGCGCACGACCTCCCGCATCCGGCGCACCGCGTCGCGGTCGGACTCGCCGCGCCGCACGGACAGGGTGCCGAAGCCGCGAATGAGCTGCCCGAGCCCCGGAACTCCGTGCGCCTCGACTTTCGCGAGGAAGAAGAGGTTGCGCTTGCAGACCCACCCGACGCAGGGGATGTCGATCCAGTGGAAGTGGTTGACCGCCACGACCAGTCCGCCGCTGCGCGGGATGCGCTCGGTGCCGTAGGACCGGAGCCGCGTTGCGAACGCCGTCGGCGCCCCGAGCATCGGGCGGCCGAAGGCCCAGACGACGTCCTCGTATCTCACGCCGCAGCCGAGCGCTCGCGGACGAGCGCCTCGATCCGGTCGACGACGTCCTCGACCTCGAGGCTCGTCGTGTCGATCTCGACGGCGTCGGGCGCGGGCTGCATGCGCGCCGCGTCGCTCTCGTCGCGGAGGCGCAGGTCGGTGGCGAGCGCGTCTGCGCCGATGCCGGGCCGCTCGGCGACGCGCCGCTTCGCCCGTTCCTCGCGGTCGGCCACGAGGAACACCTTCACCTCGGCGTCGGGGGCGACGACCGTGCCGATATCGCGACCCTCGATCACGACGTTGCCGTCGCGTCCCAGCTCGCGCTGGCGCTCCCGCATCACCTCGCGCACCGCGTGGTGGCGAGCCACGACCGGCACCATCCGGTCGACGCGCGTCTCGCGAATCGAGGAGGTGACGTCGGTGCCGGCGATCGAGACGCGGTCGTCCTCGGAGAAGAGGACGGGGTGTTCGCGCGCGAGCTGCGCCAGCCCCTCGGCGCCGCTGAGGTCGAGCCCACGCTGCATCGCGAGCCAGGTGAGCGCCCGGTACATCGCGCCGGTGTCGAGGTAGCGGAAGCCGAGGCGCTCCGCGAGCGCGCGCGCCACCGTGCTCTTCCCCGCGCCCGCAGGCCCGTCGATCGCCACGATCACCGCTGCTTCACCGCCTCGTCACCGACTCCAGGAGCTCGTAGAAGCCGGGGAAGCTTATAGCGGCGGTGTCGGCCCCCTCGATCGCGACGCCCTCGCGGGAGGCGAGACCCGCGACCGCGCCGAGCATCGCGATCCTGTGGTCGCCTCGCGCGTCGACGCGGCCGCCGCGCAGCCGCGCCGGGACACCCATGACGGTCCAGCCGTCGGGACGCGAGTGGATCCTCGCACCGAGCGGACGCAGCCCGTCGGTCACCGCCTCGATCCGGTCCGTCTCCTTCACGCGCAGCTCGCTCGCGCCCGAGACGCGCGTCTCGCCGCGCGCGTGCGAGGCGAGCAACGCGGCGAGCGGCAGCTCGTCGACGAGGCCCGGCACCTCTTCGGCGCCGATCTCCGTCGCGACGAGCTCTCCCGGCTGCACCTGCACGGAGGCGACCGGCTCGCCGCCCGCGCGCCGCCGGTCGAAGACCGAGATGCGCGCGCCCATCCGCTCGAGCACCGCGAGGAGGCCCGTGCGACGCGGGTTGACGCCGAGGTCGTGGATCGTGAGGTCGCTGCCCGGGACGAGGGCCGCGGCGACGAGCAGGGGCGCCGCCGAGGAGAAGTCGCCGGGGACGACCACCTCTTCGAGCCGCAGCGCGCCCGCCGGCTCGACCGTGACCGCGGTCGCACGCCGGCGGACGCCGACGCCCGCGGCCTCGAGCATGCGCTCGGTGTGGTCGCGGGTCGGGATGCGCTCGACGACCGTCGTCGGACCGTTCGCGTTGAGGCCGGCGAGAAGGATTGCGGACTTCACCTGCGCGCTCGCGACCTCCGGCTCGATCTCGGCGCCGCGCAGTGAGCCCGAGCCGCGGACGACGAGCGGCGCGTGCCCATCGGTGGTCTCGACCTCCGCTCCCATCCGCCGCAGCGGCGCCGCGATCCGCTCCATCGGCCGGGTAGAGAGCGACTCGTCGCCGCCGAGGACGAACTCGCCCTCCTGTCCCGCGAGGACGCCGGCGAGAAGGCGCATGAGCGTTCCGGCATTGCCGCAGTCGACGCTGCCCGGGCGCAACCCGCGCAGCCCGACGCCGTGCACGACGAGCTCGTCGTCGGCGACGTCCTCGAGCTCGACACCGAGCGAACGCATCGCATCGACCGCGGCCTGCGTGTCGCCGGAGCGGCCGAAGCCGTGGACGCGGGTCTGCCCCTCCCCGAGCGCGCCGATCAGGATGGCGCGGTGGGAGATCGACTTGTCGCCGGGCACGACGACGTGCCCGACGAGCGCGGCCGCCGGCTCGACCCGCACGCGCTAGCCGATCGTGCGGCCCATGAGGGACGCCAGCGCGCGGATCTCGTCGGAGAAGTCGCCGAACTCGGAGGCCGGGATCTGCTGTGCGGCGTCACAGAGCGCCTCCTCCGGCCGCGGGTGAACCTCGACGATGATCCCGTCGGCGCCCGCCGCGACGGCCGCCCGTGCGAGCGGCAGCACGAGGTCGCGCCGCCCCGCGGGGTGGGACGGGTCGACGATCACCGGCAGGTGCGTCTCCTGCTTGAGCACCGGGATCGCGCCGATGTCGAGCGTGAAGCGGGTCGCGGTCTCGAACGTCTTGATCCCCCGCTCGCAGAGGATCACCTCCGAGTTCCCCTCCTTGACGATGTACTCCGCAGCCATCAGCAGGTCTTCCACCGTCGAGGAGAGCCCGCGCTTGAGGAGGACGGGCTTCGGGGCCCGGCCGACCTCGGAGAGCAGCGAGAAGTTGGACATGTTGCGGGCGCCGATCTGGATCACGTCGGCCGCCTCGACGACGGCCTCGACGTGGCGCGGATCCATCAGCTCGGTGACGAGCGGCAGCCCGGTCTCCTCGCGGGCCTCCTTGAGGATCTCGAGCGCCTCGTCCCCCAGCCCCTGGAATGCGTAGGGCGACGTGCGGGGCTTGAAGGCTCCGCCACGAAGCATCGTCACGCCCTCCGCCGCGACGGCACGCGCCGTCTCGAGGGTCTGCTCGCGCGTCTCGACGGTGCACGGGCCCGCGATGAAGCCGAAGTAGCCGTCGCCGATCCGCCGGCCGCGCACCTCGATCACGGTCGGATCGGGAGACAGCTCGCGCGAGACGAGCTTGTACGGCTTGAGGATCGGCAGGACCTGCTCGACGCCGGCGAAGCCCTCGAGCGGAAGCGTTGCGAGCAGCTCCCGCTCCCCGATCGCACCGATCACGGTCGCCTCGCGCCCGGGCGTGACGAGAGCGGAGCAGCCGGCCTCGTCCAGCCGCGCGACGACCTCGTCCACCTGCTCCTGAGTGGCGCTCGCGCCCATCACGATCAGCAGTTCCGGTGCGCCTGTAATCGCCATTGGCGGTTCCAAGCGTACCCAGCTATCCTCGCCCTCAATGCAGCGCGTCACCGACAACTGGTGGTGGCAGTCCGAGCGGTAGCCCGGCCCCGCAGCCGTGCCCGCTCCTCGAGACCTCCCGCCGGGAGGTCTTTTCGTCTCGTCAGGAGCCCACGATGACCGACAGCAAACCTCGCGTCTTCTCCGGAATCCAGCCGACCGGCCGGAAGACGCTCGGCAACTACAGCGGCGGCTTCCGCCAGTACGCGCAGACACAGGAGACGCACGACGCGTTCTTCTGTCTCGTCGACCTGCACTCGATCACCGTCGAGCACGACCCGGTGGAGCTGCGCGAGTCGACGCTCGACCTCGCGGCGCTCCTCTTCGCCACCGGGCTCGACCCCGAGCGCTCGACGGTCTTCTGCCAGAGCCACGTCACGGCCCACGCGGAGGCGGCCTGGCTGCTGTCGGCTGTCGCGAGCTACGGCCAGTTGGGTCGCATGACGCAGTTCAAGGAGAAGTCCGACCGGCACGAGTTCATCTCGGCGGGGCTGTTCACGTACCCGGTGCTCATGGCCGGCGACATCCTGCTCTACCAGACCGACCTCGTACCGATCGGCGACGACCAGCGGCAGCATCTGGAGCTCGCGCGCGACATCGCCGAGCGGTTCAACTACCGCTACGGCGAGACGTTCCGCGTCCCCGAGGGACAGTTCCCGGAGGTCGGCGGGCGGATCATGGACCTGCAGGAGCCGACGAACAAGATGTCGACGACGCTCTCGTCGGAGCAGGGCGCCGTCTACCTGACCGACACGTCCGACGCGATTCGCAAGAAGTTCAAGTCCGCGGTGACGGACTCGGGCCGTGAGGTCCGCTACGACCCGGAGGAAAAGCCGGGCGTGTCGAACCTGCTCGAGATCATGACCGTCGCCACCGGTGAGCCGATCGACGCGCTCGAGCGCCGCTTCGACGGCGCCGGCTACGGGCAGTTCAAGGAGGACGTCGGCGAGGCGGTCGTCGAGTTGCTGACGCCGATCCAGGAGCGCTTCGAGGCCCTGCGCGCCGACGAACGGGAGCTGCAGCGCCTGCTCGCGGTAGGCGCCGAGAAGGCGCGGCGGGCGAGCGAGCCGACGCTCGAGGCGATGTACGAGCGCATGGGATTCGTCAAGGCCGAGGCCGGGCGGCTGTTCGGCGCAGCGCGGCCGCGCGGTTTGTAGTCTCCCCCGCGCAACGGGGGGTCACAGCTTCGTCCCGACCGCGTCACCACCGCGACGCCCATGCGGTTGCACGTGGCAACGAGGCTCGTCCCCGGTGCTCTGCGGAGCAGACGAACCGCGACGAGAGGGGGACTCGGATGAAGAAGCTCTCAGCAGTGGCGGCGCTTGCAGCCGCCGCTATCGCAGCACTCGTAACCGTGCAGATCGCAGGTGCGACAGGCGGTGTACACCCGTCGACGCCGCGGGTGGGCGGCGACGTCCACCACATCTTCGTGATCATGCTCGAGAACCACTCGCAGCAGAGCGTGCTCGACGACCCGAACGCGCCGACGCCCTTCATGAAGTCGCTCGCGAACGACTACGCGAGCGCGAGGGACTACTACGGCGTCACGCACCCGAGCGAGCCGAACTACATCGCGCTGCTCTCGGGGTCGAACTGGTGGCTCAACAAGGACGACCCGAGCGTCCGGCTCGACCACGTGAACCTCGTGGACGAGCTCGAGGCGGCACACAAGACCTGGGCGGCGTACATGGAGGCGATGCCGGCCGACAACAAGACGGTCGACGCCTGGCCGAGCTCGTCGAATGCGCTCTACGCGTCGAAGCACAACCCGTTCGTCCTCTTCAACGACATCCGGGGCACGGGGCGAATGGCGAACGTGAAGCCGTACACCGACTTCGCCGGCGACCTGGCGCAGGCGGGCACGACGCCGGACTTCGCGTTCATCGTCCCGGACCAGTGCAACGACATGCACGGCGGCGTCTACACGGCCGTCCCGGGCCATCCCGAGACGCCGTGCCCGTACAACGACACGAACGACGACCCGAACGACCTCGCCCTGAAGCAGAAGGCGGACGCGTTCGTGCAGAAGACGGTGCAGACGATCATGGCCAGCCCCTCCTGGCATCAGGGGCAGGACGCGATCTTCGTCGTCTCCGACGAGGGCGACTACACGGGTAACAGCGTCAACGGCGGCTTCGAGTCGCCTGCCGGCTGCTGCGACTCCCCGGTGCTGCCCGCCGGCGACCCGGACATCAGCGCCGCGTGGCCCGGCGGCGTCTACGGCGGCGGGCTCGTCCCCGCAATCGTGGTCGTCAACCGCGGCGGGAAGACGGGCGGCTACGTCAGCAACACGCCGTACAACCACTACTCGCTGCTGGCGACGATCGAGGACTTCTGGCGCCTGCCGCGTCTCGCCTACACGGCGGACACGGCTCAGGTGACGCCCATGACCGAGTTCTTCACGAGGTAGGAGGAACGATGACGAAGAGACATGTCCTGGCGGCGGCCGTGGTCGCTGCCTCCCTCGCCGCGCTGGTCGCCGTCCAGGTGGCCGGCGCCAGCGGGTCCCGCAAGACGGCCGCCAATCCGGCGGCCGGGTGCCACCTCGGGAACGGCATCCAGCACGTGATCAACATCGTGTTCGACAACGTCCACTTCTCCCGGGACAACCCGAACGTCCCGTCGGACCTCGAGCAGATGCCGCACCTGCTCAACTTTCTGAAGCAGTACGGCACCGTCTTCTCGAACTCGCACACCCCGCTGATCGCGCATACGGCCGACGACAGCCTCTCGATCTACACGGGGCTGTACGGCGACCGCCACGGTCAGCCGCTCACGAACTCGTACAAGACGTACAACCCGGACGGCTCGACCGATCCGGCGACGTCGTTCACGTACTGGACGTCGCCGATCATCGACACGAAGACCAATCCGCCGGCGCCGAACACCGTCGACACGACTCCGTCGATGGCCTATGCGGGCGGCGGCGTCACGCCGGCGCCGTGGGTCCCGTTCACGCGCGCGGGCTGCACCGTCGGAGACTTCTCGACCGCGAACATGGTGCTCGAGAACGCCACGGTCGACGTGCCGACCGTCTTCGGAGCGGACTCGCCCGAGGCACAGCAGACCGCTGCCGACCCGGACAGCTTCAAGGACGTGGAGGTTGCCCAGTACGTCGGCGAGGCCGTCCACTGCGCCAAGGGGGCCGCGATCTGCGCGGACTCGTCACGTCCGGTCGCCGACTCGTTGCCGACCGAGCCGGGTGGCTACGACGGCTACCAGGCCCTGTTCGGCGCGAAGTACATCGCTCCGGCGATCGGCGGCGGCCCGAACGTCTTCCACAACGGCTACCGGGTCACCGATGCGAACGGGAACCTCGTCGATCTCAACGGCAACACGATCGCCGAGCCGTTCACCGGCACTCCGGGCTTCGCAGGCTTCAACCCCGTGGCGTCGCAGAGCCTCGCCGTGATGGCGGACATGCAGGAGGCCGGGATCCCGGTGACCTACGGCTACATCTCCGACCTGCACGAGAAGAAGTCGGACACGCGCGTCGGTTGCACCACGACCGCCAACTCCGCGACCGCCGGCAGGCCGGTCGGCCCCGGCGACTCGTGCTACGTCTCGAACGCGCAGCACTACGACGCCGCGTTCCAGACGTTCTTCCAGCGGCTCCAGGCCGACGGGATCACGCCGGCCAACACGCTGTTCGTGATCGGCTCGGAGGAGAACGACCAGTTCGCGGGCGCGAACGCCAACCGGGCACTCCAGCCGGCGCCGGCGGGCTGTGACGGCGTCACCACGCCGTGCAACTACCCGGCTGGCACGATCGGCGAGCTCCAGGCGAACGTCAAGGGCCTGCTCACCGGCACGCCGAGCGCGAGCACGCAGTTCGACATCGAGCCACAGGGCGCGTCGATCTACGTGCACGGCAACCCGGCGGCCGACGATCCTGCCGTCCGCCAGCTCGAGCGGGACACGGCGGCGATGACCAACCCGCACGACCCGTACTCGGGCGTCGACAACGAGAAGATCGTCGACTACCAGGCGGGCAAGCTCGAGCAGCGGGTGCTGCACATGCAGACGATCGACCCGCTGCGAACGCCGACGTACACGCTCTTCCCGAAGCCGGATTACTTCTTCTCGACTTCGGGCCCGAACGTGAGCATCAACAGCAGCTTCGCCTACGACCACGGCTACTACAGCCCGAATATCGACGTCACCTGGGTCGGGATGGCGGGCAAGGGCGTGGCGGTGAACGGGGTCGACGGGCCGGAGCCCGCGGACGGGAACCAGCCGAGTGATCCCGAGTCGACGCACACGGTGCCGGAGGCAAGCCAGGTCGGGACGTGGGTCGAGGAGACCGACATCCGGCCGACGATGCTCTACCTGCTCGGCCTGAGGGACGACTACCAGTCCGACGGTCACGTGATCACGCAGGCACTCGCGAAGGTGCCGCGGGGGCTCGCCGCGGTCGCGCCTCTCGCCGCCGCGTACGACCAGATCGAGTCGAGCGTCGGGCAGTTCGGAACCGACACGCTCATCGCCGACACGAAGGCGCTCGCGTCGGGGTCGAGCTCCGACGACAGCGCGTACCAGGCGGAGCAGAACACGCTCCGGCAGCTGGCCGACGACCGAGACAAGGTGGTCGCCAAGCTCAAGCACGTCCTCACCGTCGCCGCGCACAGCCAGGGGCTGAGGCACGGTGAGGTGCGTACTGGCCTCGCCCAGGCGCACGACCTGCTGCAGCGAGCCGCCGCGCTAGCCGGCTCGTAAGCGCTCGACTTCATGGGGCTCGAGCTCGCGCCACCGGCCGGGCTCGAGCCCCTCGAGCGTCAACCCCGCGTACGCGCTGCGGTGGAGGCGCGTGACCGGGTGGCCGACGGCGGCGAGCATCCGCTTGACCTGGTGCTTGCGTCCCTCGTGGAGGACGAGCTCGACGCGACCGGAGGCGAGCCTGCGCGCGCGGGCCGGAGCCGTGGGGCCGTCGTCGAGCTCGAGGCCGTCGCGCAACCGCTGCAGCGCGGCCTCGTCCGGATCGCCGTCGACGTCGGCGACGTACGTCTTCTCCACCCCGTAACGCGGATGGGCGAGCCGGTGGGCGAGCTGCCCGTCGTTCGTGAGCAGGAGCGCTCCCGTCGTGTCCGCGTCTAGCCGCCCCACCGGCACGACGCGCGGCTCCGCGGCGACGAGATCGACGACCGTCGGCCGCCCCTGCGGGTCGCGTGCCGTCGTGACGACGCCGGCGGGCTTGTGCAGGAGGACGTACGCGAGCCGTTGCCGCGCCACCTCCCGCCCGTCGACCTCGACCCGATCCCGGGCGCCGACGACCGTGTTGAGCTGTCCCGGCTCGCCGTTGACGGCGACCCGCCCGGCCTTGATCAGCTCGTCCGCCCGCCGGCGCGAGGCGACTCCGGCCCGGGCGAGGAACGCGTTCAGGCGCATCCTGAGAAGATAAGCCCGTGCCGCACTACATCTCGTTGATGCGCTGGACGTCGCAGGGGCGCATGGGCCTGCCGGCCTGGCGCGACCGGATCGAGGACGGCGAGCGCGAGATCGAGGAAGCAGGCGGCCGGCTCGTCGGGGTCTGGGTGACGCTGGGACGCTACGACGTCGTCGAGGTCTTCGAGGCTCCCGACGACGACACGGCCCTCGAGATCGTGACGAAGCTCAGCCACCAC
The DNA here is from genome assembly GCA_035706005.1 of Gaiellaceae bacterium. Taxonomy (GTDB): domain Bacteria; phylum Actinomycetota; class Thermoleophilia; order Gaiellales; family Gaiellaceae; genus Palsa-739. The sequence goes on from DASSVO010000033.1 coordinate 9,369, forward strand.
GGCGCCGAGCAGACGGAGACGCTGCGCGCCTTCACCCGCGACGAGGCGGAAGGCGTGATCAAGAAGCTCTAGGCGCTGCGCTTCTC
>DASSVO010000034.1:0-15930 GCA_035706005.1 Gaiellaceae bacterium
GGACCTCTCCGCGATGAAGGCGATGCTCGTCGGCGGCTCGGCGGTGCCGCGCGCGATGATCGCGGCCTTCGAGGAGCGGCACGGCGTGCGCATCTGTCAGGGCTGGGGGATGACCGAGACGTCGCCGGTCGCCTCCACGGCAGCGCTGCCGTACGACCTCGCGGAGGCCGACGCCGACACGCGCTGGGACTTCCAGGCGACGGTCGGCTTCCCGCTCCCCTTCGTCGAGGTGCGCGCCCGCGCCAGGGACGAGGACGTGCCGTGGGACGGCGAGGCGATGGGCGAGCTCGAAGTGCGTGGGCCGTGGGTCGCGGCGAGCTACTTCGACGCGCCCGAGACGGCCGACCGCTGGACGGGGGACGGGTGGTTCCGCACCGGCGACATCGTCTCGATGCACCCACGCGGCTTCATCCAGATCAAGGACCGCTCGAAGGACGTGATCAAGTCCGGCGGCGAGTGGATCTCGTCGGTCGAGCTCGAGAACGCGCTCATGGCGCATCCGGCAGTCGCCGAGGCGGCGGTGATCGCCGTGCCCGACGAGAAGTGGGGCGAGCGGCCGCTCGCGGTGGCGGTGCTGCGCGAGGGTGCCGGTGCGACGGCGGACGAGCTGCGGGCGTTCCTCACGCCGAACTTCGCGAAGTGGTGGGTGCCCGACCGCATCGAGTTCGTGGCCGAGATCCCGAAGACGAGCGTCGGCAAGTTTCTCAAGACGGAGCTGCGCGCGATGTTCGCGAGCGAGCCGGCCAAGACCGGTTGAGAGCGGCCGTCCTCAACGGGGTCGACTGCTCCTTCGAGCTGCGCGAGGTCGCCGATCCGGTCGCGGAGGAGGACGAGGCACTCGTGCGCGTCCGCGCGGCCGGGATCAACTTCGTCGACATCCTCATCCGGCGCGGCCGCTACCCGCAGATGCCCGAGTTCCCGGTCGTCCTCGGCTCGGAGATCGCGGGCGAGCTCGAGGACGGATCGCGGGTGATGGTGCTCCTCTACCGGGGCGGCTACGGCGAGCTCGCAGTGGTCGACCGCACCGCGCTCGTGCCGCTGCCGAAGGGGGCGAGCTTCGCGGAGGGTGCGGCGTTCCTCCTCACCTTCCTCACCGCGTACATCCCGCTCGCCTACCAGGTACGGCTGCGGAAGGGCGCCACCGTGCTCGTGCACGCCGCAGCCGGCGGCGTCGGCACCGCGACGATCCAGGTCGCGCGTGCGCTCGGCGCGCGCGTCGTCGCGGCGGCCGGCTCGCCCGAGAAGCTCGACCTCTGCCGCGGGCTCGGCGCCGAGCAGGCCTACCTCTACCACGAGCTGCCGGACGAGCTGCGCGTCGACGTCGTCGTCGATCCCGTCGGCGGCGAGTTGTTCGAGGCGTCGGTCACCCGGCTTCGCCCGCTCGGCCAGCTCGTGGCGATCGGCTACGCGGGCGGGCTCTGGCCGGAGCTGGAACCGGCCCGGATCGTGGGCCGCAGCGTCGGCGTGCAGGGCATCTACCTCGGTCGCCTCCTGCGTCATGCGCCGGAGGTGGTCTCGGCAGCCACCCGCGACCTGCTCGAGCTCTGGCGCGCCGGCGCCGTCCGGCCCTTGGTGGGCGGCGAGTTCCCTCTCGAGCAGGTCGGGGACGCGCACGAGCTCGTCGAGTCCCGCCGCAGCGTCGGGAAGATCGTGCTGCTGCCGTGAAAGCGCTCGTCACCGGCGGCCGCGGCGGGATCGGCGCGGCGATCGTGGCCGCGCTCGGCGAGCCGGACACGACGGTGCTCGACCTGCCGGAGTTCGACGTCGGCGAGCCGGAAGCCTGGCGGTCGCTCGAGGGCGAGTTCGACGCCGCCTTCCTCAACGCGGGCACCGTGACCGCGTGCCAGGACGTCGCCACTCTGACGGACGACGCGTGGCGGGGCATCCTCCGCGCCAATCTCGACGGCGTCATCTACGGGACGCGCGAGCTCGCGGCGCGGCTCATGCCAGGCGGCGGCTCGATCGTCGCCACCGCGTCGCTCGCCGGCCTCACCGCGACACCGTTCGACCCGGCGTACACCGCGACGAAGCACGCGGTCGTCGGCTGGGTGCGCGCGGCGGCGCCGGCGCTCGCCGAGCGGGGCATCCGGCTCAACGCGCTCTGCCCCGGCTTCGTGGACACCCCGCTCGTCGAGGCAGAGCTGCGCGGGCGGCTCGACGTCCCGCTCATGGAGCCGTCGTTCGTCGCCCAGGCCGCGCTAGGCGTGCTGGAGGACCCGGAAACGGCCCGCGCCTGGGTCGTCCAGCCGAACCGCGTCGAGCCGTTCCGCTTCCCCGGGGTGCCGGGCCCGCGATGAGCTCACGCTCGAGAAAGCCGTGGGGCGAGGCGGCACCGCCGGATCCGCACGTCTGGAACACGCTCCGCTACCGCGGCGTCGAGCAGGCCGACGGTCGCGCGGTGATCGAGTGGGACGCGACGCCGGAGTACTCCTTCCACTCGCCGTCCGGGCCGATCGTGCACGGCGGCATGGTCGCGGCGCTGCTCGACACGGCGATGGGCGGCGCGTGCTGGACGCTGATGTCGGACGACGAGGACTTCCTGACCGCCGACCTGCGCACCGAGTTCCACCGCTCCGCACGACCGGGCATGCTGCGGGCCGAGGGCCATGTCGTGCAGCGAAACCGCCGCGTCGTCTTCTGCGCCGCCGAGCTGTTCCAGGACGGCGAGCTGATCGCGAGCGCCCGCTGCACCCAGATCGTGCGTCGAGCCGACCAGAGCGCGTAGCAGGCCGGCGATTCAGGCGTAAGGGCGCTCCCCCAGGCGAGTGTTGCCTCGCAGGGAAGTAGCGTTACCGGCCATGGTGGTGACTCCGGACGAACCGCCCGGCTCTGCGGAGCCCGACTACGGTGCCGAGGCGTCGAGCGTCACGCTCGCCTCTGGTTTGAGGTTGTCGTTCGCGCGTCAGGGTGACACCTCCGATCCGGCCGTGCTACTGCTCCCGGGGCCGACCGACTCGTGGCGCTCCTACCAGCCCGTCCTGGACCGTCTTTCGCGCGAGACGTACGCCATTTCCGTGTCTCAGCGCGGGCACGGCGACTCGGACAAGCCGGATAGCGGCTACGGCGTCGAGGACTTCGCAGCCGACGCCATTCTGTTCCTCGACGCCCTCGGGATCGAACGGGCGGTTCTGGCCGGTCACTCGGGCTCGTGCCTCGTTGCGCGGAAGGTGGCCCTCGATCGGCCGGATCGAGTTGCAGGACTATTCCTCGAATCGTCCCCCACGACGATGCGTCACGACGCGGAACTTGCCCGCTCGCTCGAATCCGTCATTTCGGAGCTGGAGGACCCGATCACGCCCGACTTCGCCCGGTCCTTCCTCACCCAGACCTCAGCGGCGGACATCCCACCGGACCTGATCGATCTGCTGGTGACAGACCTCCTCAAGGTTCCGGCGCGCGTCTGGCGCGAGACATTCTCGGCACTCCTCGAGTACGACGACCTGCGCGAGCTCGGGCGGATCACGGCGCCAACGCTCCTGATTTGGGGCGATGCCGATGTTATCGTCTCTCGGGAAATGCAAGACCACCTCGCCCGCTCGATTCCCAATGCAGCCCTCACCGTCTACCACGGCGTCGGGCACACCCCGAGGTGGGAGGAGCCGATGCGCTTCAGCGATGACCTCGCGACCTTCACCTCTCAGCAGGCACGCACGCGAGCGAGGTCGGGAGATCGGCGGCTCTAGGACGCCCGGCGATAGCGGATGTGCGTGGCCAGCGGCGAGTGGAGCACCTCTACCGGCTCCATGCCCAGGGACTCGACGCCGTCGAAGATCCGCTCGCCGGAGCCGAGCAAGACCGGGGCGATGTCGAGCGTGAGCTCGTCGACGACCCCCGCGATCAGCGCCTGCCGCACAGTCGAGGCGCCGCCAGCGATGTCCACGCCGCGATCGCCGGCCGCTTCGCGCGCCTGCGCGTAGGCGGCGTCGAACCCGCCGGTGACGAAATGGAAGGTCGTCCCGCCCTCCATCTCGATCGGCTCGCGAGCGTGATGGGTGAGCACGAACACAGGCGCGTGGTAGGGCGGCTCGGGCCCCCACCACCCGCGCCAGTCCTCGTCCCACTCGCCGCGGATCGGCCCGAACATGTTGCGGCCCATCACGTAGGCGCCACGGGGACGCATGAGCCAGCCGGCCGCCGTCTCGTCGGCCGCGGTGGCGCGCTCGTCGCCCAGGTGCCAGAGATGCAGCTCCATTCCGCCCTTGCCCAGCGGGTCCTCGCGACTCTGCTCCGGGCCGGCGACGAACCCGTCGAGCGAAATCGACATGTGGCACGTGGTGTCCTGCATCAAATCCTCCCGAGTTGGTTGCGGCCCAGTGTCAACCCCACCCGAGCCTCCGCTCGAGGCTAGCCTTCGCTTCCGGCCAGTCGTCGTCGATCACGGCATACCAAGCCGAGTCGCGCCGCCGGCCGCCGCGGACGAGCTGGTGCTTGCGGGCCACGCCTTCGAACGTCGCGCCGACCTTCTCCAGCGCGGGACGCGAGCGTTCGTTCGCCGCGTCCGTCTTGAACTCGACGCGGAGGTAGCCCTCGTCCTCGAACGCGTGCCGCAGGAGGAGGTACTTCGCCTCCGTGTTCGCGTCCGTCCCCCACGCCCGCGGGTTGAGCCACGTGTTCCCGATCTCGACGACGCGGTCTTCCGGCCGGTCGTTGAGGAAGCTCGTGTGCCCGACGAGCTCGCCGTCGAGGTAGTGGAGGAAGCCCAGGTCGACCGACTCGAACCAGCGGCCGAACTCGTCGCGCTCGTGGCCGTTGAACCGCATCCAGCGCCACGAGCGCGGATCCTGCGCGACCTCCCAGAGCTCCTCCTCGTGGTGCGACTGGAGGGGCACGAGCCGGACGCGCCGCCCTTCGAGGACTACGTGAAGCGCCAACCGTCCCCCTCGGCGAAGTCCCGCAGGATGCGGCGCGCGACGACGGACTTGTGCACCTCGTCGGGCCCGTCGTAGATCCGGCCGCCGCGCGCCATCCGCCACATGAGCGCGAGCGGCGTGTCCTCGGTCAGGCCGAGCCCGCCGTGTACCTGGATCGCCCGGTCGAGCACCTCGCCGAGCACCCGTGCCGCGAAGAACTTGATCAGCGAGATCTCGACGCGCGCCTCGTCCCCTTCATCCAGACGTCGTGCGGCCTGGAGCGTCATCAGCCGACCCGCCTGGATGTCGGCCGCCGACTCCGCGATCCAGTTCTGGATCGTCTGCTTCTCGGCGAGCGGGCCGCCGGAAGCCTCGCGCTCGAGTGCCCGCCCGCACATGAGCTCGAAGGCGCGCTCCATCTGGCCGAGCCAGCGCATGACGTGGTGGATCCGCCCCGGCCCGAGGCGCTTCTGCGCGATGCGGAAGCCGTCGCCGGGCTCGCCGAGCGTGTTCGCGAGCGGCACCCGGACGCCCGTGAAGCGCGTCTCGCAGTGCGTCCCCCAGCCGCGGCCCTGGTGCCCCATGACCGGGATGCGCCGCACGAGCTCGTACCCCGGCGTGTCGGTCGGGACGAGGATCATCGACGCGCGGCGGTGCGGCTCGGCGTCGGGCTCGGTCACGACCATGACGACCCCGAACGCGGCTCCGTCCGCTCCCGAGGAGAACCACTTGTGCGCGTCGATCACCCACTCGTCGCCGTCCCGCTCGGCGCGCCCGCGCAGGAGCGTCGGATCGGAGCCCGCCACCTCCGGCTCGGTCATGCCGAAGAAGGAGCGCACCTCGCCGGCGACGAGCGGACGCAGGAAGCGCTCCTTCTGCTCCTCCGTGCCGTACAGGTGGAGGATCTCCGCATTGCCGGCGTCCGGCGCCTGGCAGCCGAAGATCAGCTGCGCGACGAAGCTCCGGCCGATCTCCTCGTTGAGGTCGGCGTACTCGAGGAAGCCGCTGCCCGAGCCGCCCGCCTCCGGCGGCAGATGCGGCGCCCAGAGTCCCGCGTCCTTCGCCCTCTGCTGCAGCTCGCGCACGAGGGTGTCGGCAGCGTCGTCCTCCCGTGTCAGCGCGGGCTCGTTCGGATAGACGTGCTCTTCCATGAACGCACGCACGCGCTCGCGCCGCTCCTCCACAGCGGCGATGATCGCAGACATGCGCGAGGCGCTCCAGGCGGTGCTCGGGCCGATCTCGGAGCCCGTGCTGCTCGCGGGCGGGGCGTCGAAGGAGGCCTGGGCGGTGGACGCCGGCGGCAAGCGGCTGCTCGTTCGCCGCGCGGGAGGTGGCGTCATCCACCGGCACACGCTCTCGCTGCGGCACGAGTTCGAGGTGCTGCGGGCGGCGCACGAGGCGGGCGTGAAGGCGCCCCGGCCCGTCATCTACATCGAGGATCTGGACGGGCGGGAGGCATTCGTCATGGAGCGGCTCGAGGGCGAGACGATCGGCCGCCGCATCGTCCGCTCGCCCGTGCCCGACGCGCTGCCGGTGCAGATGGCGGAGGAGCTGGCCGGGATCCACGCGCTTCCCCCCGAGCGGCTGCCGTTTCTCGAGGAGGCCTCGGTCGACCGCCTCGTCGACGAGCTCGACGAGATCGGGGAGCCGCATCCCGCGATCGAGCTCGGGCTCTGGTGGCTCCGCGAGCAGCGACCGGCGCGGCGGCCGCCGGTAGTCGTCCACGGCGACTTCCGCATCGGCAACCTCGTCGTCGACGAGATGGGCCTCGTCGGCGTGCTCGACTGGGAGTTCGCCCACCTCGACGACCCGGCGCGAGACCTCTCCTTCGCGCTCGTCCGCGCCTGGCGTTTCGGCCGCGACGACCTGCGTCTCGGCGGGATCGGGGACGTCGAGCCGTACCTCGAGCGCTACAACGAACTGACGGGCTTCGAGGTGCGGCCGGAGGAGCTCGACTACTGGGAGCTCGCGGGCAACGTCGCGTGGGCGATCGGCTGCCTCACGCAGTCGCGGCGGCATCTGACGGGACAGGACCGGAGCGTCGAGCTCGCGATCCTCGGACGGCTCGGCGCCGAGGTCGAGTACGAGATCTGCCACCTGCTCGAGGAGCAGGGCGTGACATGAGCGAGCGGCCGGCTCCGGAGGAGCTCGCCGAGGCGATCGAGGAGTTCCTCGCCGGCGAGATCCTCCCCACGCTCGACGACCAGCGGCTGCGCTTCCGCATGCTCGTGGCGCTGAACGCGCTCGGCATCGTCAAACGCGAGCTCGCGAAGCTGCCGGTGGAGGACGACGCGGAGCTGCGGGAGCTCGCGACGCGAACCCGCGCCGGCGACGTTCCGGCCGGCACTCTCGCGCGCGTGAAGGCGGACGTCGAGGAGCGCCTGCGGATCGCGAGCCCGCGCTACCTGGAGCGGTACGGGAAGGCAGATTAAGCTCCCCCCGATGCCCGATCTGAGCGGCAAGGTCGCGATCGTCACGGGCGCAGGGCGCGGGATCGGCCGCTCGCACGCGCTCGCCCTTGCGCGAGCGGGCGCGAAGGTCGTGGTCAACGATCTCGGAGCCGGGCTCGCCGGCGAGGGCTCCGATCCCGGACCCGCCGAGCAGGTCGTCGAGGAGATCCGCGCAGCCGGCGGCGAGGCGTCGACGAACGGCGAGAACGTCGCCGACTTCGCGGGAGCGGAACGCCTCGTGCGACAGGCGCTCGACGAGTTCGGCCGGCTCGACATCCTCGTCAACAACGCCGGAATCCTCCGCGACCGGATGCTCGTAAACATGACCGAGGACGAGTGGGATGACGTGATCGCCGTCCACCTGAAGGGCCATTTCGCCCCCACCCGGCACGCAGCCGCGTACTGGCGCGAGCGCTCCAAGGCGGGCGAGGAGGTGCGCGGCCGGGTGATCAACACGGCCAGCCCGTCGGGCGTGTTCGGCAACGTTGGCCAGGCGAACTACGGCGCGGCGAAGGCGGGCATCGCCGGCCTGACGATCATCGCCGCGCAGGAGCTGCAGCGATACGGCGTCACCGTCAACTGCCTCGCGCCGAACGCGCGCACCCGCATGACGGAGGAGACGTTCCAGATGGGCGCGCCCGAGGAGGGCTTCGATCCGCTCGACCCCGCGAACGTCTCGGCCGTCGTCGTGGCGCTCTGCGCGGACGAGGCGCAGGCGATCACCGGCCAGGTCTTCCACGTCTGGGGCGGCGCCGTGAACGCCCTCCGCGGCTGGAGCGCCGACGAGCTCTTCGCCGCACCGGACGGCTGGGAGCCGGACGCGCTCCTCACCGAGCTGCTCGCGCGCTTCCCGGAGGGCGCGGCGCCGCCCGGCATGATCGCGGGGATGCAGTCGGCGGGAGGCCAGTCGCTGCAGGCGGCGGACTGACGTGCCGCTCCTCGCGCTCGACCACGCTCGCCTGCGATTCGGCGGGATCGTCGCGCTCGACGACGTCAGCCTCGAGATCGCGCAGGGCTCGATCGTCGGCCTGATCGGCCCGAACGGCGCCGGCAAGACCACCGCGTTCAACGCGATCACACGCCTCTACCGGCTCGAATCCGGGGACATCGTCTTCGACGGACGCTCGCTGCGACGCGTCCGGCCGAGTCGCGTCATCCGGCTCGGAATCGCCCGCACCTTTCAGAATCTCGAGCTGTTCCCGACCCTCACGGTGCTGGAGAACGTCCTCGTCGGCGCGCACGTCTCGACCCGACTGCGACGGGAGCGCGAGCAGCGGAGGCAGGCGCTCGAGACGCTCGCGGACGTCGGGATCGCGGAGCACGCGGGGCGTCCGGCCGCCGGCCTCCCGTTCGGGACGCTGAAGCGCGTCGAGCTCGCGCGCGCGCTCGCGAGCCGGCCACGGCTGCTCCTCCTCGACGAGCCCGCGGGGGGCCTCAACCACGAGGAGGTCGACGAGCTCGTCGGCCTCATCCGGCGGCTCCGCGACGAGCACGAGCTGACGATCCTCCTCGTCGAGCACCACATGCGACTCGTGATGCAGGTCTGCGAGCACGTGCACGTCCTCAACTTCGGGCGCACGATCGCAGCCGGCGCCGCCGCCGAGGTGCAGCGCGATCCGGCCGTGATCGAGGCGTACCTCGGCGGAGAGCTCGCGGCGTGACCGCGCTCCTCGAGCTCGAGGACGTCGAAGCGCGCTACGGCCCCGTCCACGCGCTGCACGGGATCTCGCTCTCGGTCGAGGAGGGGTCGGTCGTCGCGGTGCTCGGGCCCAACGGCGCGGGCAAGACGACGACCCTCCGCTCGGTGTCCGGGACGGTGCGCCGCTCGGGGCGCATCGCGTTCGCCGGACGCCCGATCGACCGGCTCGGCCCCGACGGCGTCGCCCGCCTGGGCGTCGCGCATGTTCCGGAGGGCCGCGGCACCTTCTCGGAGCTGACCGTCTGGGAGAACCTCCGGCTCGGCGCCTACACGCGCCGCGGCTCGATCGACCCCGAGCTCGAACGCGTCTTCTCGTACTTCCCCTGGCTCTCCGAGCGGCGCAAGCAGCAGGCCGGCACGCTGAGCGGCGGGGAGCAGCAGACGCTCGCGCTCGCCCGCGCGTTCGTGCACCGCCCGCGGCTCCTGCTGCTCGACGAGCCGTCGCTCGGCCTGGCGCCCGTGCTCGTCGCGGAGCTCTTCCGGATCGTCCGCGAGCTGAACGAGCGGGAAGGCCTGACGGTCCTCGTCGTGGAGCAGAACGCCCATCTCGCGCTGCAGGCCGCCGACGCTGGCTACGTACTCGAGGCGGGCCAGGTCGCCCTCTCCGGCACGAGCGACGAGCTCCGGGCCGACGACTCCGTCCGTCGCAGCTACCTCGGTTACTAGACGCGTGGCCGCGCTCGAGACCTCTCCCGGCCCCAACCTCCGCAGTCGCAGCGCGGCACTCGGCGGCGTCGTGCCGCCCATCTGGCTGCTCCTCGTCGCCGGCGCGGCCGGGCTGCTCGTCGGCTCGCTGCGCAGCTCGGTCTTCGCGCAGTTGACGGTGCAGGGACTCGCACTCGGCGCCGTCTACGGGAGCCTCGCGCTCGCGCTCGTCCTCGTCTACCGCGCGACCCGCGTCGTCAACTTCGCGCAGGGGGAGCTGGCGATGGCGACGACGTACGTCGCCTGGCAGCTGATCCAGTGGGGCCTGTCGTACTGGGAGGCGTTCTTCGCGACTCTCGCAATCGCCTTCGTGCTCGGCACCGTGCTCGAGGTCGTGCTCGTGCGGCCGGTGCAGCACCGGTCGGTGATCGCCGCGGTCATCGTCACCGTCGGACTCTTCATCCTCGTCGACGGCATCGTGAACTGGATCTGGGGCGCGGAGTTCAAGTTCATGCCGTCGCCGTTCGGGACGAAGATCTACCACGTCGGAGGCGTCTCGATCGCACGGCTCTACCCGGGCATGCTGGCCGTCGTCGCGATCTCGGTGGTGCTCGTCTGGGCTCTCTTCCGCTTCACGAAGCTCGGGCTCGGCATGCGCGCGGCGGCGTTCCGGCCCGCAGAGTCGGCGCTCGTCGGCGTCCGCGTCGACTGGATGCTCGCGATCGGCTGGGGCCTTGCGACGGTGCTCGGCGCGGTCGCCGGGCTCATGGCCGAGCCGTCCCAGCTCCTACTCGAGCCGACGCTGATGCAGCCGATCCTCGTCTACGCCTTCGCGGCGGCCGTGCTCGGCGGCCTCGACAGCCCGGGCGGAGCAGTCGTCGGGGGCCTCGTGATCGGGGTCTCGCTCAACCTCATCGTGCAGTACGTGCCGTCGATCACCTCCGAGCTCCAGGCGCCGTTCGCCTTCGCCGTCCTCGTCGCGGTGCTCCTGCTCAAGCCGTCGGGGCTCTTCGGGCACCGCGAGGTGCGCCGCGTATGAGGCGGAGGCTGCCCGCCATCGCCTCGCTCCTCGCCGTAGCCGGGCTGCTCAGCGCGCTCCCGTTCCTGCTCAGCGCCTACAACGTCTCCCTCGCCGCGCAGGTCGGGATCTTCTTCATCGCGGTCCTGGGGCTCAACATCCTCACGGGCTACACGGGCCAGATCTCGATCGGCCACGGCGCGTTCATGGCGATCGGCGGCTACACGACCGCCGTCATGTCGCAGGACCACCACACGAACCTCGTCGTGACGATGCTGATGGCCTTCGCGATCTGCTTCGTCCTCGGGCTGATCCTGGGCCTTCCGGCGCTGCGGCTCTCGGGCGTCTACCTCGCGCTTGCGACGTTCGCGCTCGCCGTCTCGGTCCCGCAGCTGCCGCTGAAGTGGTCGAAGTTCCTCGGCGGCAGAGACGGCGTCCAGACCTCGAAGACGGTCAGCCATGTCTGGCTCTACGGAGCCGCCTGGACGGCGTCCGCGATCCTGTTCGCGCTCGCGTGGCTGATCCTGCGCGGCAGAGTGGGCCGTGCGTTCCGCGCCGTGCGCGACAGCGAGATCGCAGCCGTCGCCTCGGGGATCGAGCTGCCCGTCTACAAGACCCTTGCCTTCGGGATCTCCGCCGCGTACGCCGGGGTCGCGGGCTCGCTGTTCGTCCTCGCCACGAACGGTTTCGCGGCACCCGACGAGTTCGGCATCGTCCTCTCGCTCCAGCTCCTCGTCGGCGCCGCGGTGGCCGGGCTGGGCTCGCTCTGGGGCGTCCTCGCCGGCGCGGCGTTCGTCGGGCTCCTGCCGGCCGTCTCGAGCAGCGTGCCGCTGATCGGCTCGAACCACGGCCGCGACGTCGTCTTCGGGGCGGCGGTCATCCTCGTCATGCTCCTGCTCCCCGGCGGCTTCGCCGGGCTGCTCGCCCGCCTCCGGCGCTTCGCCGGCGCTTGAACCGCGAGTCAATCTCCATCAAACTGCATCGCGATTCGTCTCTACCGACATAACCGCAATCGCCAGGAGGGGCGCATGGCTGTCAATCGCAAGAAGCTCGGAGCGCTGCTCTGTGCGCTCGCCGTCACAGTCGTGGCGGCCGGCTCCGCAGCCGCCTCGCACACGGGCACACCGGGCGTGAGCAAGAAGCAGATCGTGATCGGCGGCACGTTCCCGCTCACGGGGCCGGCGGCTCTCTACAAGACGATTCCCGCGGCAGAGGCGGCGTACTACGCCTATGTCAACGCGAAGGGCGGCGTCTTCCACCGCAAGATCAAGGACATCATCCTGGACGACCAGTACGACCCCTCCCAGACGGTGCCGCAAACCCAGAAGCTCGTCGAGCAGGATCACGTCTTCGCAGTCGTCGGCAGCCTCGGCACTGCGCCGATCCTCTCCACGTGGAACTACCTCAACCAGAAGAAGATCCCGCAGGTGCTCGTCGCCACCGGCGACGCCTTCTGGGGCAACTGCGTCCATCACGCGTGCAGCGGCGGGACGAAGCCGTGGACGATGGGCTGGCAGCCGACGTATCCGGGTGAAGCGAAGATCTACGCGAAGTACATCCTCGCGAACAAGGGGAACGCGAAGATCGGCGTCATCTACCAGAACGACGCCTACGGCAAGAACTACCTAGCCGGGCTGAAGACCGGGCTCGGCTCGCACAAGAACCAGATCGTCGCCGCCGAGTCGTACAACCTCGGGGACCCGGCTCAGGTGATCGCCGCGCACGTCGTCAAGCTGCGGGCAGCCGGCGCGGACACGTTCGTGATCTTCGCGACGCCGACGGCGACCATCCAATCGCTCGTGGCCAGGACGCTGACGGGCTGGAACGCGACCACGTTCGTCAACAACGTGTCGGCGAACCGCCTCTTCGAGCTCTTGGCCGCGCAGAACGGCGCCGACCTGAACGGGATCATCTCCACGGCGTACGTCGCGAGCCAGACCACGCAGGCGAACCTGCCGGGGATGAAGCTCGCGAAAAGCATCATCCACAAGTACGCCCCTGCCCTCGACCAGGACTTCGCGCAGGGAGACCTCAACCTCGTCTACGGCCTCGGCGTCGCCTGGACGTTCGTCGACGCGCTCAAGCACGCCGGGAAGAACCCGACGCGAGCGAGCCTGATGCACGCGCTGCGGAACATGAAGGAGACGAAGAACCCGTTCGTCTACCCGGGCATGACGGTGCAGACGTCGAAGAAGCGCACGTTCCCGATGGAGCAGCTCAAGCTCATGAGGTGGAGCGGCGGGAAGACGGGCGACTGGCACACCTTCGGCAAGATCTACAACGGCGTCCATTGACCAGCGGGCGGGTGCTGCGCACCCGCCCGCTCGATAACCGAACTCCGCCGGCGGGAGAGCGCGGTCTCCCGCCGGCTCCGTGCAGCAGAGCCTTGCTCGGGCTAGATCGGTTCAGCCGGGGTTCCGTCGCGGGCGAGCAGGCTGCGCGTGCCCGCCCGCTACTCCGCGGCGGCGTAACGCACCGTTACGCCGCCGCCCTGGCGCCGTGAAGTTTCGAGGCGCTTAGACCTAGACACCCGCCGGGTCCGTGGCCGGCGCCTGACATGCGAATCGCTCGCAGACGTAGACGGCCGGCTTGCCCTCGACGAGCGTCTTGCCCTCGAGCAGCGGGACGTCGTCGGCCGGGCCGAAGGCGACGACCGCATTCGGGTCGAATCCGCGCAGGGCGGCCCCGGCGACCTCCGAGTCAGGGCCGCCGAGGATCGCGAGCTCGCGCGGCGCCGAGAGGTGGAGGTCGAGCGCGCAGAGCGCCCAGCCGAACGCGGTCGGCGCCCGCACGAGGAGATCGCGGACGAGCCGCAGCGCTCCCACCGCTTCCCGCTCGAGCTCGTCGTCGCCCCAGATCCGGGCGAGCCGCAGAAGGACGAACGCGAGCATCGAGCTCCCCGAAGGCGTCGGGTTGTCGTCGAAGGCCTTCTGTCGCGCGACGAGCCGCTCACCGTCGACCGGAGTGAGGAAGAAGCCGCCGCGGTCCGGATCACCGAAGAGCTCGACCGCGGTCAGCGCGAGCCGGCGTGCCTCGCGGAGCCAGCGGAGGTCTCCCGTCGCGACGTGCAGCTCGTAGAGCCCGTGGGCGACGTTCGCGTAGTCGTCGAGATACGCCGGGTACTTCGGGCGGCCGTTGCGGAGCGTGCGCCACAGCGGCTCGACGGCAAGCAGCTCGCCCAGTGCGATCGCTGCCTCGAGCAAGTCATCACGTTCGAGACGGCGTGCTCCCTCCGCGAGCGCGGCGAGCGCGAGCCCGTTCCACGACGCGATCACCTTGTCGTCGAGCGCCGGTTGCGGGCGTTCCTCTCGGATCGCGAGCAGCCGTGCGCGCGTCTCCTCGTCGAGCTCGCCGCGCAGGATCGAGCGCCCGTGCTCGAACGGCTGGAGCAACGCGGGCGGAGCGCCTTCCTCGGCCGTCCACGTGTAGGTGAGCCCCTCGACGCCGTCGGTGTCCGCATCCTGCGCCGAGGCGACGCCGCCGTCCGGGAGCCGGAGCTCGCGCACCATGTAGTCGAGCGTCTGTTCCGCAACGACGCGGTACCTCTCTTCGCCCGTCAGCTGCCAGGTGTGGAGATACGGCGGGACGAGGAGTGCGTTGTCGTACAGCATTTTCTCGAAGTGCGGCACGAGCCACTCCGCGTCGACCGAGTAGCGGTGGAAGCCGCCGCCGACGAGGTCGTACATCCCTCCCGCCGCCATCCCGTCGAGCGTCAGCCGGACCGCACCGAGGGTGCCTTGGCGGGCGCCAACGGCGCCCGCGGTCTCCGGCCGCGCGACGGCGGCTTTGCCGCCGTCGCTTGCAGCCACCCGCCGCAGGAGGAACTCGAGCGCCGACGCGGGCGGGAACTTCGGCGCGTGCCCGAAGCCGCCCCACCGCGGGTCTAGCTGGGCGAGCAGGACGCGCTCGGCCTCGCCGAGGAGCGCCTCGGTGAGCGGCTCGTGCGACGGCTCCGTCTCGGCCGATCGCCGTAGCGCGCCGACGAGCACCTCCGCCTGCGCGGCGACGTCCTCCGGCCGCTCCCGATACGCGCCGGCGACGGCCTGCAGCAGCTGCCGGAAGGAGGGCAGCCCGTGCCGCGGCTCGGGTGGAAAGTACGTGCCGCCGAAGAACGGCTCGCCGTCGGGAGTGAGGAAGACGGTGAGCGGCCAGCCGCCCTGGCCGGTGAGCGCGACGACGGCGTCCATGTACACGGCGTCGACGTCCGGCCGCTCCTCGCGGTCGACCTTGACGTTGACGAAGAGCTCGTTCATGACGGCCGCGGTCGCCTCGTCCTCGAACGACTCGCGCTCCATCACGTGGCACCAGTGGCACGAGGAGTAGCCGATCGAGACGAGCAGCGGCTTCCCCTCCGCACGGGCGCGGCCGAAGGCCTCGTCGCCCCACGCGTGCCACTCAACGGGGTTGTCCGCGTGCTGGAGGAGGTAAGGGCTCGTCTCCTGCGCGAGGCGGTTCACCGGACCAGCGTAGGCGCGATTCGCGTGGGACCGGACCGACGGGCCCGCGCGTACTAGCCCTGTATGACGGGCCTTCGGATCGCCGCGCTGAGCGTTGCGCTCGCCCTGTTGTTGAGCGGGACGGCTGCCGCGGGAGGCGGCCGAGTCGTCACGGACAGGATCCTTCGCGTGCCACTGCCGTCAGGATGGACGGGGTCAGATGGCCCAGGTTGCCAGGGGACGCATCCCGTCGCCTGGCTCCTTGCCGGGGACTTTCACCTACCTGCGGGAGCCGCCACGCATGAAGGTCATGCTCCCGTGCCTCGGTCTAAGGCCCTGCTCGTGATCGGCGACTTCTATCCGGCGGGACGCTCCGACCATTGGCCGATCGTGAGGAAGCTCCGCATGCCCGCCAGATTGATCCGAACAGGTCGCTGGTGGCAGGTCCGATACGTGAGACGTGCGCTGGCGATCCAGGTCGTCTTCGGCTCACATCCGACCCGGCACCTCGTCTCGCAGATCGAGAACGTGCTCGAGTCGACTCGGCCTGCCGGAACTCGCCTGGCGCAGGGTTGGTGCTCTAGACCCTGAGATCGGCTCCGCCGGGCTTACCTTCGGCTGTGCCTGCGTTCGCGCTGGATCGCCACGTAGAGCGTGACCGTGCTGCCCTTCGCGAGCCGCTCACCCTCCGCGTTGCTCACCCCGAGGACGTGGTGGGACAGCGAGCGCGGGATGCTACGGCGCAGGGAGACGACCCGCACCTCGAGACCGGCGCTCCTGACTCGCTGGATCGCGGCTCCCTCCGGCATCCCGAGCACGCGAGGAACGTCCA
>DASSVO010000035.1:0-31269 GCA_035706005.1 Gaiellaceae bacterium
GAAGGCGGCGCGGCGGCCCAATCGTGAGCGCGACCATGCGTGTCGGTGGGGCGCGATCAGGCGCCCCGGCTTGAGGAGACCGAGCACCGTGAGCGTGACGTGGGCGGCGCGGGAGGCGGAGCCGATCCCGGCGGCCGCCGCGAGAACCAGGCCGCGCAACGCGTCCGGTCGCAGCGCCGCGGCCCGAAGCCCGACGACCCCTCCGAGCGAGTGCCCGACCAACACGGCGCCTCGAGCCTCCTCTGCGTCCGCGACCCCGAGGACCGCTCCCGCCAGCGCGTCGAGGTCGGGCGGCGCGGCAAGCGGTGACGAGTGGCCGTGTCCCGGCAGGTCGGGCACGAGAACGCGATGGCGCGCCGCGAGCCCGGGTGCGAGCGCACGCCAGTTCTCGATCGTCCCGCCGAGCCCGTGCACGAGGACGAGCGGCCGGCCTTCACCTCCGACGGCGTAGGCGAGCCGGGTTCCGTGCCACTCGACCTCGCGCTCCTCGAATCCCTCCAACCGGTGTTTGCCGTCCGTCACCTGGGAGGCATATTCTTTGGGAGATGGATGTCACTTTGAGGCGGGCCGAGTGAAGCCCGTGACCACGACAAGCGAGGGTGCGATCTAGCCCGCCAGCGCGTTGCGCGCGGCGGGTTTTTTCGTTCCAGGCGGAAGGAGCCCAACCGATGGCGAATCACCTCACGCCCGAAGAACTGTCGAAAGAGCTCGGTCTCGACAGGCAGGAGGTGATCCGGGTGTGCGTCGAAGAGGGCGTGCCGATCTACCACGGGAAGATCGACAAGTACCTCTTCCAGGCGCAACTGCAGGCACTCGCCGCGCAGCAGCCCGCAGCGTAGACCTCGGGCGTCAGGCGGATTTCTTCGCCGGCGCCTTGCGAGACCGGGAGCCGGCCTTCGAGCCGGCTTTCCCGTCCTTGGAGCCCTCCGCCGTACGCCGGCTCTGTGCGTCGGCGACGCTCTGGCGCAGCGCCTCCATCAGGTCGATCACCGGCGCCTCGGCGACGGGCTCCGGTGCGACGATCTCCTGGCCGGCCAGCTTGGCCTCGAGCATCTGCGCAAGGTCGCGGCGGTAGTCGTTCTCGAAGTCCTCCGGCGTCCACTCGCCCGCGAGGCTCGTGATCACCTGTTCCGCGAGCTTGAGCTCGGCCTCCTGCACGTCGGTCTCGGCGACTGCCTCTTCGATCTCGTCCTTCGCGCGGACGTCCTCGGCGAAGAAGAGCGTCTCGAGCAGCAGTGCGCCGCCCTTGGCGCGAATGAGGCACAGGTTCTCCTTGCCCCAGAGGACGAACTTGCCGACCGCGGCCATGCCCGAGTCCTCCATCGCACGCAGGAGAAGCACGTACGGCCGCAGCTGCGCATCGCCGCCGGCGGGCGCGAGGTAGTACGTGCGGTCGAAATAGACGGGATCGACGTCCTCGAGCCGGACGAATCGGAGAATCGCGATCGACTGCGACCGCTGCAGCGCAACGGCCTCGAGATCGGCCTCCTCGACGAGGACGTACTGGCCCTTGGCGAACTCCCAGCCCTTGACGAGCTCGTCGGGCTCGACGTCGCGCTCGTGCACCGGGCACCAGCGCTTCTGCTTGATCGGCGTGCCGCACTCGCGGTGCAGCGTGCGGAACGAGACGTCCTGCCGCTGGGTCGCGAGAGCGAGCCCGACGGGGATGTTGACGAGGCCGAAGCTGATCGATCCGTTCCAGATGGTCCGCATGAGAATCCAGTCTAGTTAGGGACCCGCGGAGTTCTCGATTCTCATCGGGTTCCCTGCATACGATTGCGCGCATGGAAAGGCGTACTGCGCCCGAGCTCTGGCGCGACGCGGTGCGCGACGCGCCGCCCGAGCCCGCGTACCTCGAGGAGGGCCCGGAGGGCTGGCGGCCCGTTTCGTGGGAGGAGGCCGCCGAGCGGATCGACGACCTCGCGCACGGGCTGCTGGCGCGGGGCGTGCGGCACGGCGACCGCGTCGCAGTCCTGTCGCGGACCCGGCTCGAGTGGATCCTGCTCGACTGGGCCGTGATGTCCATCGGCGCAGTCGTCGTCGGCCTCTATCCGACGAGCTCGGCGAAGGAATGCGAATACATCCTCGGGCATTGCGAGGCGGTGCTCGCCTTCACGGAGGACGAGGATCAGACGCGGAAGCTCGTCTCCGTTCGCGGAGCCCTGCCTGCGCTACGCGAGGTGATCCCGCTCGACTGGCTGCCGAAGGTCGAGGCGGACGGACGCCTGGCCAGACATCTCCAGCCCGAGCCGGTCGAGGAGGACGACCTTGCGACCCTCATCTACACCTCGGGCACCACGGGACCGCCGAAGGGCTGCATGCTCACGCACCGCAACCTCGTCACGGCGGCAATCCGCGTCGTGGAGGCGATGCACGAGCCGGCCGACGTGGTGCTCCTCTTCCTGCCGCTCGCTCACAGCTACGGCCGCCTCGCGCACCAGGCCGCGAGTCACCGCGGCGCAACGGTCGCGTTCGTAGCCGATGTCACCCGCGTGCCCGAGGCGCTCGGATCGGTGCGCCCCCACGTTCTCCCGGCCGTCCCGCGCGTCTACGAGAAGGTCCACGCGAACACGCTCGGCGAGATCGCGCGCGCCGGCGGCCTGAAGCGGCGAATCGGGCTGTGGGCGCTCGGAGTCGGGGCTCGAACGAGTCGCGCCCGCCGCCGGGGAGCTTCACTCCCCGCCCACCTCGCACTGCAGCAGCGGCTTGCCGAGCGCCTCGTGTTCGCGAAGGTGCGCGAGCGGCTGGGCGGGCGCCTGCGCGTCGGGGTCTCGGGAGCCGCGCCGCTCTCCACCGACGTGATGGAGTTCTTCCATGCGCTCGGCGTGCCGGTGATCGAGGGGTACGGCCTGACCGAGACGGCCAGCTCGGCCACCGTCAACGAGCCGAACGACTTCCGGATCGGCACCGTCGGCCGGCCCGTCGAGGGCGTCGAGATCCGCCTCGCCGAGGACTCCGAGATCCTGATCCGCAGCGATTCCGTCTTCGCCGGCTACTACAAGGAGCCGGAGGCCACGGCAGAGGCGTTGACCGACGACGGCTGGCTCCGCACCGGCGACGTCGGCGAGATCGACGGCGAGGGCTTCCTGCGGATCACCGACCGGAAGAAGGACCTCATCATCACCGCCGGGGGCAAGAACATCGCGCCGCAGAACCTCGAGAACGCCCTCAAGTCGTCGCGGTTCGTCTCCCAGGCGATCGTCGTCGGCGACCGACGCCCCTACGTGGCGGCGCTGGTGACGCTCGACGACGCGGAGATGGCGACGAGCGGCCGAGAGGCACAGGAGCTCGTGCAGGAGCTCGTCGACGACGTCAACCGGGACCGGATGCGCGTCGAGCAGATCAAGCGGTTCGTGATCCTGCCGCGCGACTTCTCGCAGGAGGAGGGCGAGGTGACGCCGACGCTGAAGCTACGCCGCAGGATCATCCACGAGCATTTCGCGGAAGAGATAGAGAGTCTTTACCCGGGCTAGCTAGCCCAGGATGCGCTTCGCGCCGTCGTACTCGGACGAGTACCAGCCCTCGCTCAGGCTGTCGATCTTCACGACGTCGCCTGTATGCGGCGCGTGGATGAACTGCCCGTTGCCGACGTAGATCCCCACGTGGCCAAGGCCGGCGAAGAAGACGAGGTCGCCGGGCTGGAGCTGGCTCCGTGACACCGAGACGGAGTCGCCGTAGTTGTACTGCGCGACGGTGTAGTGCGGGAGCGAGATGCCGACCTGGGCGAAGACGTACATGACGAAGCCGGAGCAGTCGAAGCCGCTCGGGCTCGCGCCGCCCCAGACGTACGGCGTACCGAGGTAGCGCATCGCGATGCCGACGACGCCGCTGTACCGGCCCGGCGGCACGGCGGCGTTCGTGGGGTCGCCGACGCCGAAGCTGCCTGTCGGAGCCGCCGCCTGAGCCTGTGCGGCTGCGCGCGCCTGCTGCGCGGCCTGCGCCTGGGCCGCCTGCTGCTGCGCGATCATGCTCTGGAGCTGGGACCGGGCCGAGCTGTACAGGCGCCGCTCGGCGGCGACCCGTCCCTGGATCCGGTTGCGCGCCGCCGCCCGCACCTCCACCAGCCGGTGCTGCCGCGCCCGCTCGGCCCGCAACAACGCTCGGTGATGCACGACCTGGTGCTGGAACGAGACGACTTGCTGGATGAGCGACGCGTCCTGCTTCGAGACCGAATTGGCCGTCTCGATCCGGGCGATGAGGTCGTCGAGACTCCGCGCTCCGAGGATGACCGCGAGCGACGACTGCTCCTCCTGGTTCGTGTAGATCGCGTAGAGGCGTTGCGCGAGGGCGCGCTGGGCTCGGCCGAGGTTCCCGCGGGCGACACCGAGCGCTTGCCGGTTGACACCGAGCTTCCGCTCGACCTGCTGCAGTCCCTGGTTCGCCGCCTCGTAACGACTGTTCGCCAGCTGCGCAGCCGCGTCGAGTCGCTGCAGCTGAACGAGCACAGCCTGAACCTGGGCCCGCTTGGACCCGATCTGGTCGGCGTGCGCCCGCGGCGCCGTCGCCCCGACGATGCCTGCCAGGAGCAGCCCGAACAGCAACGCCGAGATCGCTGCCGGCCGCCTCGGCACGCGCAATGACGTCCTCCCGCCCGTCACAAGGTGGGGACGGTAACAAGCCTGCCGGATGCTCGCAAAGGGGAACCGTCACGAAAATGCTGCAATTTGGCACCACGGTCTCGCGGAGGCCTGCAACACCCGCCGCACAAAGTCGCACCGTCGACTACGGTCCGCCGACGTGTTCGGGCGGCCCAGACCACACGCCCTGCGGCTTGCAGGTCTCATAGCGGTGCTCACCCTGACGGCGACGTCCGCCGCGCTCGCCGCTCCGGGGACGGCGGATCGCGGACAGAGCCAGGCCCTCGACGGCACGGCGCAACAACTCGACAGTCGCGCCCACCAGGCCCTGCTGGGCCTGTACGCGCTCGATTCGCAACTGCAAGCGTGGCGCACCCGGCTCTCGTCGCTCGGGGCCGCTGCGACCACCCTGCGTGCGCGGCGTGTCTCCCTCCGGCAGGAGCTTGGCGCCGCGCAGGCGTCGCTCAAGTCCGGGGAACGCCAGCTCGCGCTCGATCTCCGCACCCTGTACGAGCAGGGGAACGTCGACCCGGTCGCAGTCATGCTCGGATCGGAATCGCTCGTAAAGGGGCTGCGGCGGCTCGACAACCTGTCGCGGGTCGCGGACGAGAGCCGGCGGATCGTCGCGACGACGGCCGCGGCACGCCGTCGCCTGCTCCGGTCGCGAACACGTCTCGCGGCGGAGGAACGCCGGCTCGCCCGCTCCCTCGCCGCCGCGCGCCAGGCCGAGCAGAGGCTCACGGCCGCAGCAGCCTCGCGGCTTGCCTACGTCTCCTCTCTGCGGGCACGCGCCCAGCTGCGGGCGACGCAGGTGCGGCACGTCGTGGCCACGGCGCAGGCGGTGCAGCAGAACTCGACGCAACTCCAGCCGCCGACCGCGCCTACGACGCCTCCGCCGGCCGGCGGACGGCAACTCGTCGTCAGCGCCACCTGCTACGACCTGCCGGGTAGGACGGCCACCGGGATGCCGGTGGGCCTGGGCGTCGTCGCAGTCGACCCGTCGGTCATCCCGCTCGGCACCAGGCTGAGCGTCCCCGGCTACGGCAACGGCGTCGCGGCCGACGTGGGCAGCGGGATCAAAGGAGCCACGATCGACCTCTGGATGCCACGGGCCCAGTGCATGGCCTGGGGCCGCCGCACGGTCACGATCACGATTTACTGAGTTCGCGAAGCTGGCGCTTCGCGAGCTGGGAGACGGAACTCCGCCGCCGGGAGAGCGCGGTCTCCCGGCGGCTCCGTGCTGTTCCTGCTTGATCGTCCCTGGGCGAGCGGCCGGTTTTGCGCGCTCGCGCGCGGCATAGGCCGGCGCGAGCGCAGTCCGGCCTCCGGCTAAGCCCGCTCCGCGAGGCTTAGCCTCCGGCCTTTCGCGCTCCCTTGATTCGAATCGAACCATGTCGGCGTCCAGGCGGCGGCGTAACGGCGCGTTACGCCGCCGCGCAGTAGCGAGCGCGCACGCGACGCCTGCGCGCTCGCGACGGAACCACGGCTCGAGTTAGCGCAGCCCCCAATGTGCATTCAGCACGGAGCGGGCCGGAGACCGCGTCTCCGGCCCGCGCAGTTCGTTTGTCCCCGGGCGAAGAGCGCAGCTCTTCGCCCGGACGAGAGAGCTAGACTCTTGCCGCGAGAGGGGGGATTCGCGGTGACCGAGCTTGTCGACACGGCCGAGGAACGGCGGGCGGAGACGCTCCGCGTCCTGCTCGTCGACGACCACGATCTTTTCCGGACGGGCCTACGGAACCTGCTCGAGGAGCAGGGACTTTCGATCGTCGGCGAGGCGGCGACGGGCACGGAGGCGGTCGTGCACGTCCGCGACCTCACGCCCGACGTCGTCGTGATGGACCTCAACATGCCGGCCATGGGAGGCGTCGAGGCGACACGCCACATCGCCGAGGTCTCGCCGCTCACCCGGGTCGTCATGCTCACGATCTCCGACGAGGACAGCGACGTCACCGACGCGATCCTGGCCGGCGCGTGCGGGTATCTCCTCAAGGACGCCTCGATCCAGGAGCTCGTCTCGGGAATCCGGGCGGCAGCGCGCGGCGAAGCGCTCATCTCGCCCCATATCGCCGCGAAGGTGCTGCAACGGATCCGCGCGACGAGCGCGCAGCCGGAGATCGAGGAGATGATCCGCGCGGAGCTCTCGGAACGCGAGATCGAGGTGCTGAAGCTGATCGCGAACGGCAAGGACAACGCGGTCATCGCCGCCGAGCTGCACATCAGCCCGAAGACCGTCAAGAACCATATCTCGAACATCCTCATGAAGCTCCAGATCGACAACCGCATCCAGGCGGCCGTCTACGCGGTGAGATCCGGAATCGTCTAGCCGCGCGAGCGACGCACGAGGCGTGCCCGGGCCTGCAGCTTGCGGAGGAGTGAGCGGAGCCGGGCTAGCTCGCCGTCCGCGGTCTCGAGGCGCTCGGAGAGGTTGGCGAGCTCGGCGGCGACGCTGTGCGCCGACACCTCGCCGGCATCTCGCAGGACCTCGCCGAGCCGTCGCTCGATCCGCGACCGCTCGGCCTCGAGCGCGAGTGCTGCTGCGTAACCGTCCGTCAGCGTCGACTCGATCGTGTCGAGGCTGGGCGCACCGACCCCGTCTTCGGGCATCCGGAGCAGATCCGCGATCTCGTCCCGCAGCGGCATGAGCACACGATTATCCGACGGCGAGGCGAACACAGGAATGGGCCGCACGGCCCATCTTCCAAAGTGGGCCGACCCATCCGGCTTGACGTTTTCCGTCTTGCTTGAAAAATGGAAAGGCTTTGCCCCTCCGGATCGCCGTCTTGCTCGCGACAATCGTCGCTTTCCTGCTCACGCCGGCCGCGCAGGCCGGTTCGCGCAGCGGCTTCCAGCAACAGCTCGCGCGGGCGCTGCGCGCGCGTCACGTGAGCCCGGCCCAGACGGGTGCCGTCGTCCTCGACCTCCGCACCGGCCAGACGCTCTTCGCCGAGCACTCGGGCCTGGCTCTCCGACCGGCGTCGAACCAGAAGCTCGCCACGACCTACGCGGCGCTCACGGCGCTCGGGCCGTCGTTCCGGGTCGAGACGGACGTGCTCGGGGATGGGAGCCAGACCGGAGCGACCTGGCACGGCAACCTCGTGCTCAAGGGGTACGGCGATCCGAGCCTCTCGTCCGCGGAGATCCGGTCGCTCGCGCGCCAGGTCGCCGCGACCGGGATCAGGCACGTGCTCGGCCGGATCATCGGCGACGAGAGCTGGTTCGACACGCGCCGTACCGGAGTGGGCTGGAAGGCCGATTTCTACCTCCACGAGTCCCCCGCCCTGTCGGCGCTGATCGTCGACCGCGGCTGGACGGGACACTCCGAGACGGGACGCCCGGCGCTGATGGCGGCACTGCTCTTCCGGTCCTCCTTGCGCCGCGCCGGCGTGACGGTCAGCGGCGGCGCCACGGTCGGCGTCACGCCGACCGGCGCGGTCTCGCTCGCGGACGTCGAGTCCCCGCCGCTCTCCGCCCTCGTGCGCCACATGGACGTCTACAGCGACAACTTCTACGCCGAGATGCTGATGAAGGAGATCGGCGCCGTACAGGGCGGCGGCGGTTCGGCGGCGCGCGGGCTCGCGGTCACCCGGCGCCTGCTGACGGCGGCCGGCGTGCCTCTGGCAGGCGTCCGGATGGTCGACGGCTCCGGCCTCTCGCTCACCGACCGCTGGACGCCCAGCGGCCTGGCCGGCCTCCTACGCACGATGTGGCTCGATCCCGACCTGCAGCAGTACGTCGTCCCCGCCCTGCCGGTCGCCGGCGAGACGGGCACGCTTCAGCACCGCATGCGCAGCGGCCCGGCGCACGGCCTCGTGCGCGCGAAGACGGGCACGACGGACAACTCCTCGGCCCTCTCGGGATTCGTCGGCGACCGCTACGTGTTCTCGATCCTCGAGAACGGGCGGCCGGTCCGGACGCTGAACGCAGAACGGTCGCAAGACCGCTTCGCCCAGGTCCTCTCGCGGGCCGGAACCGCCGCGCCCTAGGCCGAGCCCAGGAGCGAGACAAGGTCGTCCTCCGAGAGGATCGGAACCTCGGCCTTCCGCGCCTTCGTGAGCTTGGACGCACCCGGTTGCTCCCCGACGACGAGGCCCGTCGTCTTCGCCGAGACGGAGTCGGTCACCTTCGCGCCGAGCGCCTCGAGCCGCGCCTTCGCGTCGTCGCGGGAGAACCGCTCGAGCGTGCCCGTGATGACGTAGGTACGACCGGTCAGCGGCCCCTCGCGCGGCCGCTCGTCGGCGCTCAGCTCGAAGCGGAGCCCGAGGTCGCGGAGCTCCTGGACGAGTGCGCGGTTCTGCTCGTCTGCGAACCAGTCGACGACGTCCTCGGCGCGGTCCGGGCCGAAGCCCTCGACCTCGGCGACCTCCTCGGGGGTCGCCGAGATCACGCCGTCGACGGTGCCGAAGTGGCTCGCGAGGTTACGGGCGAGCACCCAGCCGATGCCGGGGATGTTCAGGCCGAGGAGGACGCGCGAGAACGGCACCTGCTTGGAGCGAAGGATCGAGTCGATCGCCGCGCTCGCGGAGATCTCCGCGAACCCCTCGAGCTCGACCAGCTGCCCCTTCGTCAGCCGGTAGAGATCGGGCAGTGAGCGGACGAGGCCCTTCTCCCACAGGATGCGGATCGTCTGCTCGCCGACTCCGTCGATGTCGGCGACGCCCGTCCAGTTGATCAGCGTCTCGAGGCCGCGCGACGGGCAGGCGCGGTTCGGGCAGCGATGCATCGCCTCGCCCTCCGGCTTCACGATCTCCGTGTCGCAAAGCGGGCAGCGGGTCGGCATCCGGAACTCCTTCGTCCCGCGCCGATGCGCGCCCGCAGGACCGACGATCTGCGGAATCACGTCGCCCGCACGCTGGACGATGACGTCGTCTCCCGCGCGGATCTGCTTGCGATTGATGTCCTCTTCGTTGTGCAGCGTCGCGCGGGTGACCGTGACGCCGCCGACCTGGACGGGCTCCATGATCGCCCACGGGTTGAGCGCCCCCGTGCGCCCCACGCGGATGCGGATCTCGAGCAGCCGCGTCACTGCGGTCATCGGCGCCCACTTGTAGGCGCGCGCCCAGCGCGGTCGCGAATGCAGGACACCGAGCCTTCGTTGCTGGTCGAGGGAGTCGACCTTGATCACGACGCCGTCGATCTCGTAGTCGAGCTCCAGCCGCCGTTTCTCCCACTCGGCGCAGGCGGCGGCGATCTCGTCGATCGACTCCAGCCGCTGAGCGAACGGGTTGGTGCGCAGCCCGTGCTCGCGCAGCCACTCGAGCATGTCGAACTGCGTCTCGAACTCGACGCCCTCGACGTGGCCGGCTCCGTAGATCCAGATCGAGAGCGGCCGGTCGGCCGTGATGGCCGCGTTCTTCTGGCGCAGGCTTCCTGCGGCCGCATTGCGCGGGTTTGGTGCGAGCTTCTGATTCGTCCCCGCGAGGCGCTCGTTCAGCTCGCGAAAGCCGCTGATCGGCAGGTAGACCTCGCCCCGGACCTCGATCACGGCCGGCGCGTCGCCCTGCAGGCGAAGCGGGATCGCCTTGATCGTGCGCAGATTTCGTGAGACGTCCTCACCCTGTACGCCGTCGCCGCGGGTCGCTCCCCGCGCGAGCACGCCGTTCTCGTAGGTCAGATTGACGGCGAGCCCGTCGATCTTGGGCTCGAGGACGTAGGCAACCGGCTCGTCCGTCCCGAGACGCTTGCGCACGTCGTCGTCCCATTTCCGCAGCCCCTCCTCGGTCGTCACCTTCTCGAGCGATCCCATCGGCTCGAGGTGTCGGACCTTCTCGAACTTGTCGGATAGGCCGCCGACCCGCCTCGTCGGCGAGTCTGGAGTGACGAGCTCGGGATGCTCCTCCTCGAGCGCGACGAGCTCGTCGTAGAGGGCGTCGTAGGCCGCGTCCTCCATGATCGGCGCGTCCTCGACGTGGTAGGCGATGAGCGCGCCGTTGAGGACGTCACGCAGCTCCTCCGCGCGAGCGGCGACGCTGGCGGTCTTAGAGGACGCCAAGGAGCTCCTCCGCCCGGTCGACGATTGCGTCCGGCTGCTCGGCCTCGAGCCGGGCGCGGTCGTGGATCCGGCCCCACGTCACGGCGACGGCGAACATTCCCGCCGCCTTCGCCGCGCGGACGTCGAAGGGCGAGTCGCCGACGTAGGCCGTCTGCGCAGGGTCTGCTCCGAGTCGCTCGGCGCCGAGCAGGAGCGGAGCGGGATCGGGCTTGTGCCGCTCGGTCTCGTCACCGCCGACGATCGTCTCGAAGAGATGGCCGAGCGGGACGTGCGCGAACGCGAGCTCCACGGTGGAGCGGCGCTTGGCGGTGACGACGCCGAGCCGCCGGCCCTCCTCGTGCAGGCGCACGAGAACGTCCTCCATCCCGACGCACGCCTCGAGCTCGTCGTGGAGCGGCTCGTTGTGGGCGCGGTAGACCGTGACGAGACGCTCGACGTGCTCCGGCGCGAGCGCGTGCATCTGCGCCTCGAGACCGGGGCCGCCGACCGCCTGCAGCAGCTCCTCGTCGGAGTAGTCGCGGCCGAGCACCTCGCGCGTCGCGTGCCGCATCGAGGCGAGGATTATCGCGCCCGAGTCGACGACGGTGCCGTCGAGGTCGAAGAGGACGGTCTCGAACCTCATGCGTCGATCGTATCGGCGCCTGACTAGGCTCCCCGCCGTGGCCGAGGCGTCCGATTTTCGCTTCCTCGTCGTTCCGCACACGCACTGGGACCGGGAGTGGTACCTGCCCTTCGAGGTCTTCCGGCTGCGGCTCGGAGCGGTCGTCGACGGCGTGCTGGACACGCTCGAACAGGACGACTCCTTCACGTCGTTCACGCTCGACGGGCAGGCGATCGTGCTCGAGGACTACCTTGAGGTGCGACCGGAGAACGAGGCGCGGCTGCGGGCGCTGCTCGCGGCGGGACGACTCGAGGTCGGCCCGTCCTACGTCCTGCCCGACGAGATCCTCGTTGGCGGCGAGTCGCTCGTCCGCAACCTCCTGCTCGGACGCCGGGTCTGCCGGCGTCTCGGGGTCGAGCCGAGCACGGCCGGCTACCTCCCCGACAGCTTCGGGCACCCGGCACAGCTCCCGCAGATCCTCGCCGGCTTCGGCATCCGCACCTTCCTCTTCTCCCGAGGCCTGGGCGACGAGGTCGAGGACGTGGGTGTCGTCTTCCGCTGGCGCGCCGGACCTGCGGAAATCGTCGCCTGCCAGATGCTCCCGCACTACGACAACTTCGCGCGCCTGACCTGGCACCACGACGCCGAGCAGCGCGTCCGCGCGATCGTCGAGTACTTCGGCGAGGCCGTGCGCAATGCCGGCGTGGACGAGATCGTGCTCGCGAACGGCTCCGACCATCTCCCGATCGAGCCGGAGCTGCCGGAGATCCTGCGCGGGCTCGAGCAGACCTTCGGGGCGTCGTTCCGGATCGGCCGCTACGAGGAGCACGCGCCGGCGGCGGACGGCCTCCCCGTATTCGAGGGAGAGCTCGTCGCCAGCCGGCTCCAGAACGCCCTGCGGGGTGTCAACTCGGCGCGGATCTACCTCAAGCAGGCGAACGAGCGCGCGGAGCGGCGCCTCCTCGCGATCGAGACCGCCGCCGCGCTGCGGACGCTGCGCGGGGAAGCGGCCTATCCGGCTGCCGATCTCAGGCTCGCGTGGCGCGACCTGCTTCGCAACCACCCGCACGACTCGATCTGCGGCTGCTCCTGCGACGAGGTGCACCGCGACATGCTCGTGCGCTACGAGCAGCTCGACCGGACGCTTGACTACGCCGAGCGTGAGGCCCTCGGTGTCGGCGGTGCGTACGTGAACACGCTTCCGTTCCGCCGGCGGCGCGAAGTCGAAGGGGGCGGCCTCATCGAGCTCGACGGCTTCTGCGGGCGGCGGCCGGAGCCGCTCGGCCAGCAAGCTACGACGCTCGACCTGGACGCGATAGCCCGGTTGCTCGTGTTCGAGGACGAGCCGGATATCGGCGACCTGTACACGTTCTGTCCCGGCGGTGAGGTGCGGAAGGCCGAGCTCGTGTCATCGCGCGGGGAGAACGGAGCGCTCGTGCTCGAGCACGAGCTGCCTGGGATCCGGATCGAAACGGCGATCCGGGTCGTTCCGGGGCTCGACCGCGTCGAGCTGACGAGCGTGGTGGAGAACGAGGCCGAGGATCACCGCCTGCGTGTCCTCGTCCGCTCCGAGGACGGCGCCAATGAGGTGCGGGCCGAGAGCCAGTTCGCGGTCGTCCGGCGTCCGCTCGCGCCGCCGCCTCCGCGTGCGACGTGGGCCGAGCCGCCCGTGCCGACCGCACACATGCTCGGCGCCGTCGCGCTCGGGCCGCTCGTCCTGATGACGAAGGGGCTGCCGGAGTACGAAGCGTCGGCGGACGGGCTGCGACTGACGCTCCTGCGCTGCGTCGGCAAGATCTCGCAGCCGCCCGGCCTCCCGACCCGCCCGGTCGGCGCAGGGCCGGAGATCGCCACCCCGGACGGTCAGTGTCGCGGCCGCCACGTCCTCGAGTACGCGCTTCGCTTCGACGGCGAGGCGCTTTCGAACGCCGGGCTCGTTCGCGCCGGCCAGGACTACCGCACCGACTTCCTCCGTGGCGATCCCTTCGAGCCCCCGCTCGAGCTCACCGGAGACCTCGTCTTCTCGTGTCTGAAGGAGGCGGAGGACGGCGCCGGCCTCGTCCTGCACGTCTTCAACCCGAATCCGCAGCCGGAGGCGCTGACCCTGAGCCTCCCGGCGAAGCGCATCCGCCTCGACGAGGAGGAGGACGTTGACGAGGGGCTCGAGCTCGCCGCCGGCGAGATCGCAACCTTCCGGATCACCTTGTAACAGTCTGTTACTTGCAGAGAAGCACCGGCTGGAGACGGAGCCGAGGCGCATACCGCCGCACCTAGTAACAGACTGTTACTTAGTAGGACACGGCCACGAGATACAGGCCCCAGGGCGGTGCTGTGACGCCCGCCTCGGAGCGGGCTCGGCCGTCCAGCAGTTCTGGGATCGCGGCGGGAGACTCGACCATCGTCCCGACGAGGCTCCGCACCATGTGCCGGAGGTAACTGTCGGCCGTGATCTCGAAGTCGAGGTGGTCGCCGCGCCTGATCCACTTCGCGCGCTCGACCGCGCGGAGGAAGACCTCGTGCTGCGTCTGGGTGGGCGTGAAGGCGCGGAAATCGTGCTCGCCGACGAGTACCGCAGAAGCCACGCGAAACGCCTCCTCGTCGAGCGGTCGCGGCACCCACCAGCTCCTGCGCTGCTCGAACGGTGACGGCGTCGCGCGCGTGAAGAGCCGGTAGCGATAGCTCCGCGACCGCGCGGAGTGGCGCGCGTGGAAGCCCCCGGGAGCCTCGGAGGCCGAGAGGACCGTAATCTCGTCGGGCAGGCGTGGGTTGAGCGCGGCTGCGACGCGCTGCGGCGGCGGCCCGCCCTCGACGTCGACGGAGACGACCTGGCCCAGCGCGTGGACGCCGGTGTCCGTGCGGCCGGCGACAGCGAGGTTCTCCGCCACCGCGAACGTCTCGGCGAGGGCCGCTCGGAGCGCCGCCTCGACCGTCGGGAGGCCGGGCTGCGCCGCCCAGCCGTGGAACGGCGTGCCGTCGTACTCGAGCGTCAGGATGACGCGCACGTCAGGCTGGCCTCACGTGATTTGTCAGGTTTGCCTTATGCTCTACTGACTTGCACACCAGTTGATATACTCTACCTCGTGAGCGACGAGCACGCCTTCCTCCTCCAACGCGTCCAGCCGGCGATGGTCGGCCTGATCGACGGCTCGCTTTCGACGCTGGCACCGATCTTCGCCGTCGCGCTCGCCTCGCACGACACCCGGTACGCCTTCATCGCCGGCCTTGCGACCTCGCTCGGTGCCGCCATCTCGATGGGCTTCTCGGAGGCCCTGTCGGACACCGGAGAGCTCACCGGGCGTGGCAGCCCCTGGGTGCGCGGGACGATCACGGGCGGCGGCACCTTCCTCGGCGGGATCCTCCACTCGCTGCCGTTCCTGATCCCGAACTACCACGTCGCCCTGTTCTTCGCCGTCGCCGTCGTGGCCTTCGAGCTGCTCATGCTCGCGTACTTCCGCTGGCGGTTCTTCCAGGACACCTTCATCCGCGCGCTCGGCATCGTCACCTTCGCGGGCGTCCTCATCGCCGCGGTCAGCGCGGGACTGGGCTCTGTCCTCGGCACCCCCGGCGGGGGCTAGGGCTTACGGCTCGAAGTCGACGAGCTCGAGATAGACCATCTCGGCGGCGTCGCCGGGGCGGTGGCCGAGCTTCACGATCCGCGAGTAACCGCCCGGCCGCTCGGCCATCCGCGGGCCAACGTCGGCGAAGAGCTTGTGGACGACCTCCTGCGAGCGGAGCACCGCCAGTGCCTGCCGGCGCGCATGGAGGTCGCCGCGCCGCCCGAGCGTGATCATCTGCTCGGCGAACGGCCTGACCGCCTTCGCCTTTGCCTCGGTCGTCCGGATCCGGCCGTGCTCGAGCAGAGAGCAGGTGAGGTTGGCGTAGAGAGCCTTGCGATGCGCCGCGTCGCGGCCGAGCTTCTTCCCCGTGCGGGCGTGACGCATCGCCGCTCGTACCCCCTACTCGAAGCCGCCGGAGCCGTTCTCGCCGCGGAGGTGCAGGCCGTGCTGCGCGAGCGTCTCGCGCACCTCCTCGATCGACTTCTTGCCGAAGTTCGGGATCGCGGCCAGCTCCTGCTCCGTCTTCATCACGAGGTCGCCGATCGTCTCGATCCCGACCCGCTTCAGGCAGTTGTAGGAACGGACGCCGAGCTCGAGCTCCTCGATCGGGAAGTTCTCCATCCCGTGCGCGAGCGCGGCCTCGGGCGTGACGCCGCCGTCGACTGGCGCGGCCTCGCCGAAGCCCTCGATGCGGTCGAGGTCGGTGAAGATCGCCAGCTGGCGGATCAGGATCTCGGCGGCCTCGGCGAGCGCGTCCTTCGGCTCGACCGAGCCGTCGGTCGTGATGTCGAGCGTGAGCCTGTCGTAGTCCGTCCGCTGGCCGACGCGCGCCGCCTCCACCTGGTACGCGACGCGGCGTACCGGCGAGAAGATCGAGTCCATCGGGATGACGCCGATCGTGTGCTGCGGGCCCCGGTTGAGCTCGGCGGGCGAGTAGCCGCGGCCGCGGCCGATCGTCAGCGTCACCTCGAGCCGGCCCTTGTCGGACAGGTTCGCGATCTCGAGCTCCGGGTTGAGGATCTCGAGGTCGGCGGGCGCCTCGATGTCGGCGGCCGTGACCGAGCCCGGGCCCTTCTTCGCGATGTGCACCTCGATCTCGGGCGACTCGCCGTGGAGCCGCGCGACGAGGTTCTTGAGGTTGAGGATGATGTCCGTGACGTCCTCGCGGACGCCCGGCAGGGTCGTGAACTCGTGCGCCGTCCCCTCCACCTTCACGGACGTGACGGCTGCGCCCTCCAGCGAGGAGAGCAGCACGCGCCGCAGCGAGTTGCCGAAGGTATGACCGAAGCCGCGGTCCAGCGGCTCGATCGCAAAGACCCCGCGATGATCGTCGACGTCCTCGTGGACGATCTTCGGGATCTGAAAGTCCATTTCGCGTGTCGCCAAAAGAATTCCCTCTTTCCGTTACTTCGAGTAGAGCTCGACGATCAGCTGCTCCTGCACCGGCGTGTCGATCTCGTCGCGCTCGGGCTGCTTCAGCACCTTGCCCGTGAGCCCGTCGTGGTCGGCCTGGAGCCACGGAGCGACCGTCGAGACGAGATCGGTTGCGTCGCGGATCACCTGCTGCGCCGAGGAGCTCGGCGCGACGGTGACGACGTCGTTCGGCCGCACCTGGTAGCTCGGGATGTTGACCCTCCGACCGTTGACCTGGAAGTGGCCGTGGCGGACGAGCTGCCGCGCCTGCGCGCGCGAGACAGCGAAGCCGAGCCGGTAGACGACGTTGTCGAGCCGGGTCTCGAGCATCCGCAGCAGCTCCTCGCCGGTGACACCGGAGCGCTTGGATGCCTTGTCGTAGTAGTTGCGGAACTGCTTCTCGAGCAGGCCGTAATAGCGGCGCGCCTTCTGCTTCTCGCGCAGCTGCAGCAGGTACTCGCTCTGCTTGATGCGGCCACGCCCGTGCTCGCCCGGCGGATACGAGCGGCGCTCGATGGCGCACTTCTCCGTCAGGCAGCGCTCGCCCTTGAGGAAGAGCTTCATCCCCTCGCGGCGGCAGATGCGGCACTTGGGCCCGAGATCTCTGGCCACTAGACCCGCCTCCGCTTGCGCGGGCGGACGCCGTTGTGTGCCTGCGGCGTCACGTCCTTGACGGACAGGATCTCGAGGCCGGCAGCTTGTAGTGAGCGAATCGCGGTTTCACGACCACTGCCCGGCCCCTTGACGAAGACCTCGACCTTCTGGAGACCGTGCTCCATCCCCTTCCGCGCGGCGGCGTCGGCGGTCACCTGGGCGGCGAACGGCGTCGACTTGCGCGAGCCCTTGAAGCCGGCCGAGCCGGCGGACTCCCAGGCGATGACGTTTCCCTCGCGATCGGTGAGCGCGACGATCGTGTTGTTGAAGCTCGTCTTGATGTGAGCCTGGCCGATCGCGATGTTCTTCCGGACGCGGCGGCGCGTGCGACCGCGCGTGGCCGCCTGTCTCCTCGTTCCGGGCACGCTACTTGGCCTTCTTTCCGCGGCCCACGGTCTTCTTCGGGCCCTTGCGGCTGCGCGCGTTCGTCTTCGTCCGCTGTCCGTTCACCGGCAGGCCGCGGCGGTGCCGGATCCCGCGGTATGCCCCGATCTCCGAGAGCCGCTTGATCGCCTGCTGCCGCTCGCGGCGCAGGTCTCCCTCGACCTCGAGCTCCGAGTCGATGTAGTTGCGGAGCTTCGTGACTTCCTCGTCGGTCAGGTCCTTGACCTTCGTGTCAGGGTTGAGGCCGAGCTCGGCAGCGACCTTGCGCGCCGTCGGCTGGCCGATCCCGTAGATGTAGGTCAGCCCGATCTCGAGCCGCTTCTGGTTGGGGAGGTTGACTCCGGCGATGCGTGCCACTAGGCCTTACCCCTGCCTTTGCTTGTGCCGCGGGTTGGAGCAGATGACCATGGTCGTGCCGTGCCGCTTGATCACGCGGCAGCGCTCGCACATGGGCTTGACGGACGGACGGACTTTCATCGTGTGATCAGCGGTGCCGGTAGGTGATCCGGCCGCGGTTCAGGTCGTAGGGGCTGAGCTCGACCTTGACCTTGTCGCCGGGCAGGATCCGGATGTAGTGCTTCCGCATCTTCCCGGAGATGGTCGCGAGCACGGAGTGGCCCCCGTCGAGCTGCACCCTGAACATCGTGCTCGGGAGCGCTTCGACGACCTCTCCTTCGACCTCGATCTTCTCTTCCTTGGTAGGCAAAATCCCTTCAGCTAATAGGAGTCTCAGACGTACGCACGCGCACGGCAGAGCCGTGCGCGGAAGGCGATCATCGTAGCAAAGCGGCTCCAGCAGCCGTCAGCACGCGCGGGCCCTCCGTCGTGACCGCGACGGTGTGCTCGAAGTGGGCCGCAAGCGACTCGTCGACCGAGGAGATCGACCACTCGTCAGCGTGGACGTACACGTCCGGCTCGCCGGCGGTGATCATCGGCTCGATTGCGAGCGTCATGCCCTCCTGCAGCAACGGTCCGCGGCCCGGCGGCCCGTAGTTCGGGATCTGCGGGTCCTCGTGGTAGGAGCGGCCGACGCCGTGCCCGACGAGGCTGCGCACGACGGAGAAGCCCGCCTCCTCGACGACCAGCTGGACGGCGTGCGAAATGTCGGAGAGCCGGTTGCCGACGCGGGCCTGCTCGATCCCGGCGCCGAGCGCCTCCCGGCAGACGTCGAGCAGTCGCTGCGCCTCGGGCGAGATCTCGCCGACGGGAAGGGTCACGGCGCTGTCGGCGACGAGGCCGTCGAGCGTCACGCCGAGATCCACGGAGATGAGGTCGCCCTCGCGGGCCCGGTAGTCGTCGGGGATCCCGTGCACGACCATCGAGTTCGGTGAGATGCAGAGCGCGGCCGGGAAGCCCTTGTAGCCCTTGGAGGTCGGATACCCGCCCTCGCCGTGGATGTGCTCGTCGGCGATGCGGTCGAGCTCGCGCATCTCGACGCCGGGCTCGAGGTGCTCGGCGACGAGAGCGAGCGTCTCGGCGAGGAGCGCGCCCGCACGTGCCATCCCCTCGATCTCGGCCTCGGACTTGCGGATGATCACGCGCGCGCCTCGACCGACTCGAGCGACCGCTCGATCTCGTGGAAGACCTCGTCGACACTGCGGTCGGCGTGGATGCCGACGACGTTCGCCTGGTGCGTGCGGTAGTACTCGACGAGCGGCGCCGTCTCGCGCTCGTAGAGCTCGAGGCGCCGCTCGATCGCCTCCGGCGTGTCGTCGGAACGGCTCTCCTCCGTGGCGCGGCCGAGCAAACGCTCCAACAGAACCTCGCGGTGCGGCACCTGGAAGTCGAAGACGACGTCGAGGTCACGGCCGAGCCTGTGCAGGAGATCGCCGAGCGCCTCAGCCTGCGGCATCGTGCGTGGGAAGCCGTCGAGGACGAAGCCGCCGAGCGTGTCGCCGCGCGAGAGGCGGTCGTCGATCAGCCGGATCATGAGCTCGTCAGAGACGAGGTCGCCGCGATCGTAGACCTCCTTCACTTCCCGCCCGACGGGCGTCGGGAGCTCCCTCATCTCGCGAAGCATGTCCCCGGTCGCGATGTGCGGAATCCCGTACGTCGCCATGATCCGCTGCGCCTGTGTGCCCTTGCCGGAGCCCTGCGGCCCCAGCACGAGGATGTTCAGCGTAAGAACCCTTCGTAGTGGCGCATCACCATCTGGGACTCCATCTGTCGCATCGTCTGGAGCGCGACGCCGACGACGATGAGGACCGAGGTGCCGCCGAGGGCTCGATAGGTCGCCTGCGAGAAGTGGAAGTGCGCGATGAAGATCGACGGCGCCACGGCGACGGCTGCGAGGAACAACGCGCCCGGGAACGTGAGCCGGTTCAGCACCCGGTCGAAGTAGGCCGCGGTCGGCGGCCCGGGCCGGATGCCGGGGATGTAGCCGTTGTACTTGCGCAGGTTGTCGGCCTGCTCGACCGGATTGAAGACGACCGACGTGTAGAAGTAGGTCATCATCATGATCAGGACGGCCTCGGCGAGCAGGTATTTCCAGCTCGAATAGCCGAAGTTGTTCTGCAGCCAGACGCTCCAGTGCGTCTGGAAGCTGCCGACGGTCTGCGGGACGGCGAGGATCGCTGCGGCGAAGATGATCGGGATGACGCCGGCCATCACGACGCTGAGAGGCATGTACGTCGCGCCGCCGGTCGTCTGCCGGTTCCCGAGTTGGCGCCGTGCGTACTGGATCGGGATCCGGCGCTGTCCCTCCATCACGAAGACGACCGAGACGACGATCCCGAGCGCGACGAGCGGGAAGAAGAGACGTGCCGACGTGCCGCCGTTGATCCAGCCGCTGATTCCCTCCGGCGCGTAGGCGAGGATCGAGGCGAAGATCAGGAGCGAGATCCCGTTGCCGATGCCGCGCTTCGTGATCTGCTCGCCCATCCACATGAGCAATGCCGTGCCGGCCGTGAGTGTGAGGACGATGACGATCAGCCGGCCGGCGTTCGTGTTCGGCAGCGCGTTGCTGTGCTTGAAGAGGAACGCGTAGCCGGTCGCCTGCGCGGCCGCGAGCGCGACCGTGAGGTAGCGGGTGTACTGCGTGATCTTCGCGTAGCCGGCCTCGCCTTCCTTCTGCAGCCGCTCGATGGAGGGGATGACGATGGCGAGAACCTGGAAGATGATCGAGGCCGTGACGTACGGCATGATCCCGAGCGCGAAGAGCGAGAAGCGCGACAGTGCCGAGCCGGAGAAGAGGTTGAGCAGGCTCAGGGCGCCTGTGCCACCTCCACCGGTGGAGAAGAACTGCTGAATCGCCTGCTGGTCGACGCCCGGCGCCGGCACCCACGAGCCGAACCGGTAGACCGCGAGCACGCCGGCCGTGAACAGGATGCGCCGGCGGAGCTCGGGGACGCGCCAGGCGTTGGCGAGCCAGGAGAGCACGCTACTCCTCGGCCCCTTCCGCCTCTTCGGCCTCTTCGGCCTCTCCTGTCTCCTCCACCGCGGGCTCTTCCTCGGCCGTGCCGCCCTCGGGCTGCTCGTCCGTCTTGGCCTCCGGCTCCTCGGCGGCAACGGGCTTCGCCTTGCGGTGCCGCACCTTCTTCACCTTCGGCTCGCGCAGGAGCTCGACGGTGCCGCCGGCGCCCTCGATCTTCTCCCGCGCCGATGCCGAGATCGCGTGGACGCGCACGGTGAGCTTCTTCGTCACCTCACCGACGCCGAGCAGCTTCACGTCGGTGCGCGTGTTCTTGATCACGCGCTTCTCGACGAGCGTCTCGGGCGTCACCTCGTCACCGGCATCAAACCGGTCGAGGTCGCGGAGATTGACGGGCTGCGTGTACGTGCGGAACGGCCCGATCGGCATCGCGTCCTTCGAGGTCGCGCCGCGCAGCTTGCCGAGCCGCATGTAGATGTTCGTCTGGCCTCCCTCGAAGCCCGGCCGCATCTTGTGCGAGCCCGAGCGGGACTTCTGGCCCTTGATCCCGCGGCCCGAATAGCGCCCCTTGCCGGAGCCGAGACCGCGGCCCACGCGCTTGCGGTCCTCGCGCGCCTGGGCCGGCGCAAGGTTCGAGAGATTCAGCTGCTTCTCGGGCATTTGTCTAGGCGCTCTCGATCTTCACGAGGTGACGGACCTTGCGGAGCATGCCGGCGAGCGCCGGGGACTCCTCATGCTCGGCGCTGCGGCCGATGCGGCCGAGCCCGAGTGCGCGCAGGGTACCGCGATGACGCTCGGACTGCCCGATCTGGGACCGGACCTGGGTGATGCGGAGCTTCGACACTTACGACTCGTCCTTCTTCCTGCGCAGGGTACGCCGCTTGGGCTTCTCCGCCGCGGGCTCGGCAGGCTTCTCCGGCTCGGCCGGAGTCTCCTCCGCCGCTGCCGGCTCGGGCTCCGGCTCGGCCTCTGCGGCCGGCTCCTCGGCGGGCTTCTCCTCGACAGGTGTCTCCTCGGGGACGGGCGTCTCCTCGACGACTGCCGGCTCCTCCTGGACGACGGCTGCCGCGAGAGCGGCCTCCTCGAGCGGAGCCGCCGACTCTTCCTCGGCCACCGGTGTGCTCGGCAACGGCAAGACCTCGCTGACGCGCTTGCCGCGGATCTTCGCGACGTCCTCGGGCCGGCGCAGATCCTGGAGCGCAGCGACCGTCGCCTTGGCCATGTTGATCGGGTTCGTCGTGCCGAGGCTCTTGGCGAGCACGTTGCGCACACCGCCGAGCTCGAGCACCGCGCGCACGCCGCCGCCGGCGATGACGCCGGTTCCCTCCGAAGCCGGGCGCAGCAGCACCCGAGCCGCGTCGAACCGGCCGAGCACCTCGTGCGTGATCGTCGAGCCGTGCTTCGGGATCGTGAACAGGTTCTTCTTCGCATCCTCGACCGCCTTCGTGATCGCGAGCGGCACCTCGCGCGCCTTGCCGTAGCCGACGCCCACCCGGTCGACCTCGTCGCCCACGACGACGAGCGCCGTGAAGGAGAAGCGCCGGCCGCCCTTGACGACCTTCGCGACACGGTTGATCTCGACGACGCGCTCCTTGAGCTCGCGTGTCTCGGTGTACTCGATCGAGCTCAAAACGCCAGTCCTCCTTCGCGGGCGCCGTCGGCGAGCGCCTTCACGCGTCCGTGGTAGAGATAGCCGCCGCGGTCGAAGACGCACGTGTCCACGCCGGCCTGCTTGGCCGCCGCCGCGAGCGCCTTCCCGACCGCCTCCGCCTGTGACTTCTTCTCGCCCTTGAACGACTTCGGCAGCCCGAGATGGGAGGCCGAGGCGAGCGTCCGGCCCGAGTCGTCGTCGACGAGCTGCGCCTCGATGCCGCGGTTCGAGCGGAAGACGACGAGCCGCGGCCGCTCGGCGGTGCCGCGCACCTTCGCGCGCACGCGCCGGTGGCGCCGCTGCCGTGCGTCCCTCACCGTGAGGCTAGGCACGCTTCCCTACTTTCCGGCGCACGTACTCGCCTTCGTAGCGGATGCCCTTGCCTTTGTACGGCTCGGGCGGGCGCACCTTGCGGATCTCGGCGGCGGTCTGGCCGACGACCTGCTTGTCGGTTCCCTTGACGAGGATCTCCGTCGGCGTCGGCACCTCGAATGTGATGCCCGTGCGCGGCTTCACCGTCACGGTGTGCGAGAAGCCGACGTTGAGCTCGAGATCGGTGCCCCTGAGCGCGGCGCGATAGCCGACGCCCTGGATCTCGAGCTTCTTCTCGAAGCCCTGTGTGACGCCCTGGACCATGTTCGCCACGAGCGACCGCGTGAGGCCGTGCAGGGCACGATCCTCGCCGCGCTCGGTCGGCCGCGTGACGACGACCTCGCCGTCCCGCTGCTCGATCTTCATCCGGGTCGGAACCTGCTGCTGCAGCGTCCCGAGCGGTCCGGCGACCGCGACTCGCGCAGGCTCGATCGTGACGCTGACGCCGTCGGGGATGGGGATGGGTGCGTTGCCGATACGACTCATTGCATTACCAGATGAAGGCCACGACCTCGCCGCCGATGCCGCGCTCCTGCGCGGTGCGGCTCGTGACGAGACCGGACGAGGTCGAGAGGATCGCGACGCCCATCCCGCCGAGCACGCGCGGAAGGCGGTCCTTCCGGGCGTAGACCCTGCGGCCCGGCTTCGACACGCGCTTCAGGCCCGAGATGACCCGCTCGCGGTTGCGGCCGAACTTGAGGTCGATGACCAGGGTATCGAAGGAGTCGCCCTTCTCCACGTGGAAGTCGCGGATGTAGCCCTCCTCCTTGAGCAGGCGGGCGATGTCGACCTTCATCCTCGAGCTCGGCATGGCGGCGTGCTCGTGCAGCGCCTTGTTGGCGTTGCGGATGCGGGTGAGCATGTCTGCGATCGGATCGGTCAGCACCGTTTCTCTCCTACCAGCTCGACTTCGTCATGCCGGGAATCGCGCCCTGGTGCGCGAGCTCGCGGAGGCAGATCCGGCAGAGGCCGAACTTGCGGAAGACCGCGCGCGGCCGGCCGCACCGGTTGCAGCGCGTGTAGTTGCGCACCTTGAACTTCTGGGGTCGCCGCTGCTTGACGACGAGCGACGTCTTGGCCATTACTGCTCCCTCCTGTCGCCGTCCGCGAAGGGCAGGCCGAGTGCCTGCAGCAGCGCGAGGCCGTGCTCGTCGCTCTGGGCGCTCGTCGTGATCGTCACGTCGAGCCCGCGGACCTGCTGGATGTCGTCGTAGTTGATCTCCGGGAAGATGAGCTGCTCGCGGATGCCGAGCGAGAAGTTGCCCCGGCCGTCGAAGGAGCGCGGGCTGAGGCCGCGGAAGTCGCGGATCCGCGGCAGCGCGATCGAGACGAGCCGGTCCAGGAACTCGTACATCCGCGCGCCGCGCAGCGTCACGCGCGCGCCGACGGGCATGCCCTCGCGCACCTTGAACTGTGCAATGGACTTGCGCGCGCGGCGCACCTGGGCGCGCTGGCCGGCGATCGTCGTCAGCTCCTCGATCGCGGAGTCGAGCAGCTTCGACTCGGTCTTCGCCTCGCCGACGCCCATGTTGAGCGTGATCTTCTCGAGGCGCGGCGCCTGCATGATCGAGTCGAGCCCGAGCTCCTCCTTGAGCCGCGGCCGGATCTCACGCTCGTACTGCTCCTTCAGGCGCGGCGAATAGGTGTCGACGGCTGCGCTCATGTGCGGTCGATCTCCTCTCCGCAGCCGGGCTGCTTGCAGACCCGGACGCGGACTTGCTTGTCCTTCACCGTCTTCTCGATCGTCCCGACGCGGGTCGGCTTGCCGCACGTCGGGCAGACGACCATCACGTTCGAGACCGGCAGCGGCGCCGGCAGCTCGATGATCCCCCCCGGGATGATCTGGGCCCCGCCCAGCCCGGTCGTGTTCTGGATCGGCCGCGGGCGGCGGTGCCGCTTGACGACGTTGATGTTCTCGACGACGACGCGCCCCTGCTTCGGCAGCGCTTCGACGACACGTCCCTCCTTGCCCGCGTCCTTGCCGCGGAGGACGTGCACGACGTCGCCTTTCCGTATTTTCATGGTCTGGGACATCTCAGAGCACCTCCGGGGCCAGGCTGACGATCTTCATGAAGTTCTTCTCGCGGAGCTCGCGCGCAACGGGACCGAAGATGCGCGTGCCGCGCGGGTTGCGCTGCTGGTCGATGATCACGGCCGCGTTCTCGTCGAACGCGATCGTGGTGCCGTCGTCGCGGCCGAAGGGCTTCTTCGTCCGCACGACGACCGCGCGCACGACCTCTCCCTTCTTGACCGCGCCCTGCGGGGTCGCCGTCTTGACGGTGCCCACGATGATGTCCCCGACCCGCGCGTAGCGGCGATGGTGCCCGCCCACGACGCGGATACAGAGCAGCTCGCGGGCGCCGGTGTTGTCGGCCACCCTCAGGCGGGATTCCTGCTGGATCACTTCGCGGCCTCCACGACTTCGGCGAGGCGCCAGCGCTTCGTGGCCGACAGCGGGCGCGTCTCGACGATGCGCACGACGTCGCCCACCCTGGCGGCGTTCTGCTCGTCGTGCGCGTGGAACTTGACACTCCGCCGGATGACCTTCTTGTAGCGCTGGTGCGAGGTGATCAGCTCGACCTTGACGACGATCGTCTTGTCCATCGCGCTCGAGACCACGACGCCGCGGCGCTCCTGGCGCCGGCCGAGCTCGTGGTCGGGCTTCGGCTGACGGACGATCGGCTTCCGCTCGGCACTCGGCGGTGTGCGACGGCGTGTCTTCTGGGGGCGCAGACGGCGGGGCAGCCGCTTCCGCTTCTTCGTCGGCTCGGGCTGCGGGGCAGGGGGCGCTTCCTCGGCGACGGGCTCCTCGGCTGCAGGTTCGGCCTCGGCAGCCGGCTCCTCAGCAGCGGGCTCCTCAGCGGCAGGCTCCTCAGCGGCGGGCTCCTCAGCGGCCGGTTCCTCGGCAGCGGGCTCTTCAGCGGCGGCCTCTTCAGCGGCGGCCTCTTCAGCGGCCGGTTCCTCGGCGGCGGGCTCCTCAGCGGCCGGTGCCTCGGCGGCGGGCTCCTCCGCAGCAGGCTCTTCAGCGGTCGGTTCGGCGGCCGCCTCGGGCTCCTCCGCGGCAGACTCCTCTACGGCCTCCGGCTCCTCGGACGGAGCGTCGGCCCCGGCAGGGGTCTCCTCCACGGACTCCGGCTCTGCCGGAGTCTCCTCGATCTGCTCTT
This sequence comes from Gaiellaceae bacterium, assembly GCA_035706005.1. Classification (GTDB taxonomy): domain Bacteria; phylum Actinomycetota; class Thermoleophilia; order Gaiellales; family Gaiellaceae; genus Palsa-739. The sequence continues at coordinate 25,733 of DASSVO010000035.1, forward strand.
CGTTCTGCTCTTCGTTCTTCTCAGCCATTTACTGCCTTTGCCTTCTCTGCCTCTCGTTCGTTCACGACCGTCAGGATCCGCGCGATCTCGCGCTTTGCGAGCTTCAGCCGTGCCGAGTTCTCGAGCGCGCCGGTCACGGACTGGAAGCGGAGGTTGAACAACTCCCGCCGCCGCTCCGCAAGCCGGTGTTCGAGCTCGTCGTCGGTCAGCTCCCGCAACTCCGATGCGCGTGTCAAAACAGCTCTTCCTCTCTCTTCACGACCTTCGACTTCACCGAGAGCTTCTGGCCCGCGAGGCGGAGCGCCTCCTTGGCGAGCGGCTCCGGCACGCCGGCGAGCTCGAACATCACGCGGCCCGGCTTGATCACACAGACCCAGCCCTCGGGTGAGCCCTTGCCGGAGCCCATCCGCGTCTCGGCGGGCTTCTTCGTGAAGCTCTTGTCGGGGAAGACGTTGATCCAGACCTTGCCGCCGCGCTTGATCTTGCGCGTCATCGCGATCCGGGCGGCCTCGATCTGGCGGTTCGTGATCCAGCCGGCGTCGAGGGCCTTGAGCCCGTAGTCGCCGTACTGGACCGCCGTCTGGCCGCTCGCGACGCCGGCTCGCCGGCCGCGATGCACCTTGCGGAACTTGGTCTTCTTCGGCATCAACATCGGTTACTCGTTTTCCTTCTTCGTCTTGCGCGGGCTGCGCTTCGGCTTCTCCTGCGAGGGATCGCCGGACTGTTCGAGCTTCGTCGGATCCTCGACCTGCTGCTTCGGCGTCGTCGTGTCCGGTGCCTCGGCGACCTCCTGCGGCGTCACCTCGACCTGCGGCTCGATCACCGGCTGCTCGCGGCCCTCCGCGGACTTCGCCTGCTCGTCGGTGCGCGGCTGCTCGACGTTGTCCTGGCCGCGCGCGCGGTCGCGCCCGCCCGGACGGGCCGAGCCGGGACGTGCTCCCCCACCCTGACCGCGGCCCCTGCCGCGGCCTTGACCACCGGGCCCTCCGGGGCCACGCCGACGCTGCCGCACCGGGCCGAGACCCTCGCGGTCGGGGCCGCGACCGCGGCCGCTCTCGCGGGAAGCGCCGAGACCCTCGAGCGCACCGCCGCGGCGGCGCCGCGTGTCCTGGTCGCCGAGCCGGGTGTCGGTCTCGCCGAAGCCCTCCGGCATGATCTCGCCCTTGTTGATCCAGACCTTGACGCCGATCCGGCCGGCGGTCGTCTTCGCCTCGACGAACCCGTAGTCGATGTCGGCGCGGATCGTGTGCAGCGGCACGCGTCCCTCGCTGTACATCTCGCGCCGGCTCATCTCACCGCCGCCGAGCCGTCCCGAGCACTGGATCTTCACGCCGGCCGCGCCGGAGCGGATCGCGGAGGCGAGCGCGCGCTTCATCGCCCGCCGGAACGCCACGCGGTTCGAGAGCTGCTCGGCGATCGACTGCGCGACGAGCTTCGCGTCGAGCTCGGGCCGCTTGATCTCGTTGATGTTGATGTGGACGTTCTTCTGCGTCAGCGCATGCAGGTCGCGGCGCAGCGCGTCGACCTCGACACCGGACTTGCCGATCACGATCCCCGGCCGGGCCGTGTAGATGTCGACAGTGATCCGCTGCTTGTCCTTGCGGATGAGGATGTCGGACAGGCCCGCGTGCGCGAGCTTGTTGTAGATGTGCTCGCGGATGCGGACGTCCTCGAGGATGTAGTCCGCGAACTCCTTCTTGCCGGTGTACCAGTTGGACTTCCAGTCGTGGATCACGCCCACGCGGAGCCCGCCCGGATGAATTTTCTGGCCCACTAGTCCTCGCTCTCCGTCTCAGCTTCTTCCGGCTCTTCCTCAGCTTCTTCCGGCTCTTCGGACTCTTCCGTCTCCTCGGCGGCCTCCGGCTCCTCGGACGCCTCCGCCCCCGGCTCCTCTGCCGCCTCCGGCTCCTCTGCCGCCTCCGGCTCCTGCTCTTCGGCGGCCTCGGCCTCGGGCTCGTCCACCGTCTCCGGCTCCTCGACGGGCTCCGGCTCGGGCGGCGCCATCGCCGGGACGGCCGGCGCGGCGGACGTCGGCGTCCCCTCCGCGAGCTCGATGGTGATGTGGCAGGTGCGCTTGCGGATGCGGGCGACGCGGCCGCGGGCACGGGCGCGCCAGCGCTTCAGCGTCGGCCCCTCGTCCGCGTAGGCGGCGACGATGACGAGCTCGTCACCCTGCCAGTGGAGGTCCGGGCGGGACTCGGCGTTCGCGACAGCGGAGCGCAGCACCTTGTCCACGTCCTTGGCCACCGCGCGGGTCGAGAAGGCGAGAATCGTCCGCGCCTCGGGCACCGAGCGGCCACGGATGAGATCGGTGACGAGCCGCGCCTTCCGCGCGCTCGAGTGCACCCAGCGCGCCTGCGCGCGCACCGTCTGCTGCTCCTGCTCCACAGCTGCCATGGCTTAGCGCTTCACCTTTGCGGTGCGATCGCCGGCGTGGCCGCGGAAGGTGCGCGTCGGCGCGAACTCGCCGAGCTTGTGGCCGACCATCTGCTCCGAGATGAACACCGGCACGTGTTTACGGCCGTCGTAGACGGCGATCGTGTGTCCGACCATCTCGGGGAAGATGGTCGAGGCACGCGACCACGTCCGGACCATCGTCTTCTGGCCCGACTCGTTCATCGCCTCGATCCGGCTCATCAGCCGGTCCTCCACGAACGGCCCCTTCTTCGACGACCTGCTCACTAGCGGCGACCCTCCTTGCCGCGGCGGCGGCCGCGGACGATCAGCTTGTCCGATTCCTTGTGCTTGCGCCGGGTGCGCTTGCCGAGCGTGGGCACGCCCCACGGTGTGACCGGGTGGCGGCCGCCCTTCGACTTGCCCTCGCCGCCGCCGTGCGGGTGGTCGACGGGGTTCATCGCGGAGCCGCGCACCGACGGGCGCTTCCCGCGCCAGCGGCTGCGGCCGGCCTTGCCGCCCGTGATGTTCTGGTGGTCGAGGTTCCCGACCTGGCCGATCGTCGCGCGGCAGGCGAGCGGAACGCGGCGCATCTCGCCGGACGGAAGACGCAGGACCGCGAACGCGCCGTCCTTCGCGACGAGCTGGATCCCGGAGCCGGCCGAGCGCGCCATCTTGGCGCCCTGACCCGGCTTGAGCTCGACCGCGTGGACGAGCGTGCCCGTCGGGACGTTCTCGAGCGGAAGCGCGTTGCCGACGCGAATGTCCGCGGCCGGCCCCGACTCGACCGTCGCCCCGACCCGCAGCTGCGCGGGCGCGAGGATGTAGCTCTTCGCGCCGTCTGCGTAATGCAGGAGCGCGATCCGCGCCGACCGGTTCGGGTCGTACTCGATCGCGGCAACCTTCGCCGGCACGCCGTCCTTCCGGCGCTTGAAGTCGATGATCCGGTACCGGCGCTTGTGACCGCCGCCCTGGTGGCGTGTGGTGATCCGCCCGTTCGTGTTGCGGCCGCCCTTCTTCGAGAGCGGCGCGAGCAGGCTCTTCTCCGGCTCCGACTTCGTGATCTCCTCGAAGGTGGAGACGGACATGAAGCGGCGGCCCGCGGATGTCGGCTTGTAGCGGCGGATCGGCATTAGAGCTGCGCTCCCTCGAAGATCTCGATCGTGTCGCCGGGCTTGAGCTCGACGACGGCCTTCTTCCAGCCGGGGCGCGTGCCCTTGATCATGCCGCGCCGCTTCGGCTTGGGCGGCATCTTGACGACGTTCACGCCCACGACCGTGACGTCGAAGAGCTCCTCGACGGCCTGGCGGATCTGCGTCTTGTGCGCGTCCTTGTGCACCTGGAACGTGTAGCGGTTGTCCGTGACCTGGTGGTAGCTCTTCTCGCTCACGACGGGGCGGATCAGGATCTCGGAGGGATGGAGGCTCATTGCGCCCTTCCCTGCACGATCGGCAGCGCGGCCTCGCTCACGACGAGCGAGCGCGCCCACACGACGTGCGCGACCTCGAGCTCCGCCGGCACCGTGACGAGCACGCGCGGCAGGTTGCGGAACGACTTGATGAGCATCTCCTCGTCCTCGCTGGCCACGACTACCGTCGGCGCCTCCTGGCCCCAGCCCTCGAGGAGCTCAGCGGCCTGCTTCGTCGACGGCGCCTCGAAGGAGTCGCCGGCGACCAGGCCGAGCGTGCCCGCCGAGGCGTGATCGCTCAGTGCTGCGCGGAGCGCGGCCCGGGCGGCCTTCTTGTTCACCTTGAGCGAGAAGTCGCGCGGCACCGGCGGGAAGGCGACGCCGCCGCCCGTGAACTGCGGCGCGCGGATCGTCCCCTGGCGCGCGCGGCCCGTGCCCTTCTGGCGCCACGGCTTCGAGCGACCGCCGGCGACCAGGCCGCGACTCTTCGCCGCCCGAGTGCCCTGGCGGCGCGCGTTCAGCTCCGCGCGGACGGCCTCGTGCACGAGGTGCGGCCTGATCTCGGCGGCGAACACGGTCTCGTCGAGCGAGACCTCCTTCTTCGCGCCTCCGAGAAGCGGTGCCTTCGGAGCGGCCATTATCTGATGTCCTCCCGGATCTCCACGAGTCCGTTCTTCGGTCCCGGGACGGCGCCCTTGACGAGCAGGAGGTTCCGCTCGGCGTCGACGGAGTGGACGGTGAGGCCGACCTGCGTCGCGCGTTTGCCGCCCATCCGTCCCGCCATCCGGACGCCCTTGAAGACGCGCGACGGCGTCGCCGAGGCGCCGATCGAGCCCGGCTTGCGGATGTTGTGCGAGCCGTGCGTGACCGGGCCGCGGCTGAAGTTGTGGCGCTTGATCGTCCCCTGGAAGCCCTTGCCGATCGAGACGCCCGAGACCTTGACCTTGTCGCCGGGCTGGAAGATCTCGACGGTGACGTTCTCGCCCTGGACCGCGTCGGCGAAGTGCCCGCGGATCTCGACGAGGTGCCGGTAGGCGCCGTCGACGCCGGCCTTGGCGAGATGGCCGCGTTCGGGCTTCGAGACCTTGCGCTCGGCGACCGGCTCCCACGCGAGCTGGACGGCCTCGTAGCCGTCCGCGTCGGGCGTGCGGACGGCGACGACGGGGCACGGGCCTGCCTCGATCACCGTGACCGGAGTCACGCCGCCGCTCTCCTCGTCGAAGAGCTGCGTCATGCCCAGCTTCTTGCCGAGGAGGCCTCTCACAGCTTGATCTCGATGTCGACGCCGGCCGGGAGGTCGAGCCGCATCAGCGAGTCGACGGTCTTCGGGGTCGGCGAATGGATGTCGATCAGGCGCTTGTGCGTGCGCACCTCGAAGTGCTCCCGCGAGTCCTTGTCCTTGAAAGGAGAGCGGATCACGCAGTAGACGTTCTTCTCGGTGGGCAGGGGCACGGGGCCGGTGATGGTGGCGCCGGTGCGCTGGGCCGTGTCCACGATGTCGCGCGCGGACTTGTCCACCTGCTGGTGGTCGTAGCCCTTCAGACGGATTCGGATCTTCTGTTGCGGCACCGGCGCCTCCCTCAGCGTCCTACTTGATGATCTCCGTCACGACGCCCGCACCGACCGTGCGGCCGCCCTCGCGGATCGCGAAGCGGAGGCCCTGATCCATGGCGATCGGCTGGATCATGTCGATCTCCATGTTCGTGTTGTCGCCCGGCATGACCATCTCCTGGCC
>DASSVO010000036.1:0-8010 GCA_035706005.1 Gaiellaceae bacterium
GGCGCCGCCGCTCGGGCTGCACGTCGAGGATGCCCGTCTGCCGGGGCTCGTCGCGGTCGCCGGAAACCACCGGCATCTGATGCTCGTCGCGGAGGGCCGCCCTCCGACCGAGCGGGTCCGGATAGCGATCGCGGCCGATTCGCCCGTCCCGCCGGCCACGGATCCGAACGACAACGTCGTGGAGGGGATGTGAGGCCGCGCAGCGCGAACGAATGGCGGGACTTCTGGCGTGACGGCGGTGAGCGCGCCCTCCACGAACAGCTCGACGAGTTCGCGCCGCACTCGGTGCGGATCGCGGCGCTGCTCGGCAGCAACGCGCCCGAGCGGGCGCTCGTCGCGGAGCTCGGTCGCATCCGGGAGCACGAGCTGGGCGGGCCCGCAGCGCCCGAACGGGACGCGGAGGTCGCCGAGCGCGTCTACGTCTGGTTCGAGAGCGTGGCGCTCGCGCGCTCGAACGCCTCGCGTACGTCGGACTCGAGCAGCTCGATCAGTGACGTATGGCGCAATGTGGCCCAGACGAACTCGCGCGACCCGCAGCGGCGCACGTAGGCGTCGTCGAGGATCGCTCCGAGATGGCGCCCGCGCCGGTGCTCCCGGCGGATGTAGGAGCGCAGCCGCTCCTCGCGAAACGGGCGGCGGGCGGAAAAGAAGTACGGCGTACCTCCGAGCGGGCCCTGGCTTGCCATCGCAATACGATCCTACCCTGAGCGGCGGAGGAGAAACGGCCCCCGGGGTCTAGGCTCGGTTCGTGAGCGACGTCTTCACCGTCACGGCGCGGGACGGCGCTGCCCGGGCCGGGATCCTGCGTACGGCGCACGGCGAGGTGCAGACGCCCGCCTTCATGCCGGTCGGGACGAAGGCGACGGTGAAGACCGTGGATCCCGAGGAGCTGCGCGCCCTCGGCGCCGAGATCGTCCTCGGGAACGCGTACCACCTCCACTTTCGCCCGGGGGAGGAGTTGATCGCCGAGCTCGGCGGCCTGCACCGCTTCATGGGCTGGGAGGGCGCAATCCTCACCGACTCGGGCGGTTTCCAGGTCTTCTCGCTTCGCGACACCCTCCTCGCGACCGACGACGACGGCGTCACCTTCCGCTCCGTCTACGACGGCCGCCCGGAGCGCTTCACGCCGGAGCTCTCCGCCCGTGTGCAGGAGCTGCTCGGCTCGGACGTCGCGATGTGCCTCGACATCTGCCCACCTGCCGGCGTCCCACCCGCGGAGCTCGAGGAGGCGGTGCGGCGGACGACGCTGTGGGCCGGGCGCCAGCGCGACCTGCCGCGCGCGCCCGGGCAGCTCCGCTTCGCGATCACGCAGGGAGGGCTCGATGGCGAGCTGCGCAGACGCTCGTCGGAGGAGCTCGTCGCGCTCGACTTCGACGGCTATGCGATCGGCGGGCTCAGCGTGGGGGAGCACCGCGAGCCCATGTTCGAGGCGACGAGTGCAGCCGCCGCCTTCCTGCCCGAGGACAGGCCGCGCTATTTCATGGGGATCGGCGACCCCGAGGGGGTGCTCGAGGTGATCGCCCGCGGCGTCGACATGTTCGACTGCGTCCTGCCGACGCGCACCGCGCGCACCGGCAGCGCGCTGACCCGCGAGGGCCGCCTCAACCTCCGCAACGCCCGCTTCGCGCGGGACGAGCGGCCCCTCGACGAGGGATGCGGCTGCCCGGCCTGCTCCCGCTTCAGCCGGGCCTACATCCGTCACCTCGTCAACCAGGAGGAAATCCTCGGTTTGCGGCTGCTCAGCCTGCATAATCTGCGCTTCCTGCTCGATCTCGTGGCCGCGGCGCGGCAGGCGATCGAGCGCGGCGAGTTCCTCACGTGGAAGGACGAGGCGCTCCAACGGGCGAAGGGAGCCATCGGTTCATGATCGCGGCGAGCAGCGGGTCCAGCTTCTTCCTGATCATCATCATCGCGTTCCTCCTGCTCTGGCTGATCGTCGTGCGACCCCAACGGAAGCGGCAGACCCAGCAACAGCAGATGCTGAGCGAGCTCAGCGTGGGCGACGAGGTGCTCACCGCCGGCGGGATCTACGGCACCGTCTCGCGCATCGAGGACGACGAGGTCACCGTCGAGATCGCGCCGAGAACCGAGGTGCGGGTCGCCCGCCGCGCCATCGCGGCCGTGACGAGCGAGCCCCCGCCGGAAGAGCCGGGCGAGGGCGAGGAGCCGCAGGACGACGAAAGCGGCGAAAAGTGGCGCTCCGCATTCGACGCAGATGACCCAGATGGGGGAGCACAGAACGAGGAGAACCGCGGCTAACCTGTGCCGCGGTCTTGAAGGATCCTTCGTGAGAGAACGTCGCAACTATCTCGTGCTCATGGGCGCGATCGCCGCTGCCCTCATCGGCGCGGCGCTGCTCGCGATCCCCGGCTCGCCCGGCTACCAGAAGCCGACGCTCGGCCTCGACCTGCAGGGCGGGATCGAAGTCGTCCTCCGCGCCGTCCCGGAGAAGGGCCAGACGATCAACGCGTCGCAGATGCAGGTGGCGCAGCAGATCATGACCAGCCGCGTCAACAAGCTCGGCGTGTCGTCGCCGAACGTCGCCGTGCAGGGCGGAAACGAGATCGTCATCCAGCTCGCCGGCGTCCACGATCAGGCCAAGGCGACCAAGATCATCGGCTCGACGGGCAAGCTCTACTTCTTCGACTTCGAGAAGGATCTCGCGCCGCCGACCGTGAACGCGGGCCAGCCCACGCCGGCCAAGTCGCTCTACAGCCTGCTCACGTCGATCCAGGACCAGGCGAAGAAGGGCTCGCCCTCGGCCTACTACCTCTTCCGCGTCACGAAGACGACGAAGAACGTCACGACGACGGTCAAGGGCAAGAAGGTCACGAAGCCGAAGATCACGACCCACACGAAGAAGCTCCAGGGCCCGGAGGGGAAGCTCAAGGATCTCCTCCAGCCGTACAACGGCAAGCAGCCGGCGAACTCGAAGATCCTCCGCGTGCCGCCCAACCGGCTCGTGGTCGGCTCGACGAGCGGGAAGGCCTGGTACCTGTTCAAGTTCTTCGAGCCGGGCACCCCCGGGCACCCGGACGGTCCGCCGGAGCTGACGGGGAGCGACCTCAAGGAGTCGCAGATCACCGCGGACTTCGACCCGCAGACCGGCCAGCCCGAGGTCGTGCTCGCCTTCAACGGCCACGGCGCGAAGGAGTTCGCGAAGATCACGAAGGCCGAGTACGACCGTGGCCAGCAGGCGGCCGGTGTCGCGGGCAAGTCCAACGACCACAGCCTCAATACCGTCCTCCAGTTCGCGCAGCACAACGCGATCGTGCTCGACGGCGTGCTCCAGTCGACGCCGTACATCGACTACACGAACAGCAGCCTGAGCGAAGGCATCCAGGGCGGCGGGGCGACCATCCAGATGGGCTCCGGCGGTCTCGGCGCGGCGAAGGATCTCGCCCTCATCCTGCAGAGCGGCTCGCTGCCGTACCAGTTCCAGACGCTCACGCACACCGAGGTGTCGGCGACCCTCGGCAAGAGCTCGCTGCACCAGGCGATCTGGGCCGCGGTCGCCGGCCTCGCGATCGTCGCGCTCTTCTTGCTCCTGCTCTACCGCTTCCTCGGCGTCATCGCGGTCCTCGGCCTCGCGATCTACGGGCTCCTCTACTACGCGGCGATCCTCCTCTTCAACGTGACGCTGACGCTGCCGGGCTTCGCCGGCCTGATCCTCACGATCGGCGTCGCCGCCGACGCGAACGTCGTCGTGTTCGAACGCATCAAGGAAGAGGTGAGGGCCGGTCGATCGGTCAGAGCGGCCATAGCCGCCGGCTACGGCAAGGGCTTCCACACCATCCTCGACGCGAACGTCGTGACCGTGATCACGGCGATGATCATCTTCCTGATCGCGGTCGCCGACGTGAAGGGCTTCGCCCTGATGCTCCTGATCGGCACCGTGATCTCGCTGCTCACCGCGGTCGCCGCGACGCGGGCGATGCTCGGCCTGCTGAGCGGCTTCCGCTGGTTCGACAGCCCGCGGTTCATGGGCGCACACGGGCAGCAGACGGCGAAGTGGCTCCAGATCGACTTCATGCGGCGCCGCTACCTGTGGTTCGCGATCTCGGGTGTCGTGATCCTCGCCGGAATGGTCTCGCTCGGCGTCCGCGGTCTCAACCTCGGGATCGACTTCAAGGGCGGGACGCAGATCACGTTCAAGACGCACCAGGCGTACTCGCAGCCGACCCTCAAGTCCTTCCTGGCGCAGCAGGGCCAGCGCGATGCCGTCGTCCAGGGCCAGGGCAAGGCGGTCAACGGCGACTTCAAGCAATGGCAGATCCGGACGAAGGTGCTCAAGAACGCGGAGCAGTCCAACCTGAGCCAGGCTCTCCAGAACCGCTTCGGCGCGTACTCGTCGGGGGCGAAGGCCGTCTCCGGGACGTTCGGACACCAGATCGCGATCGACGCGATCTACGGGATCATCGTCTCGCTGATCCTGATCACCATCTACATCGCGATCAGGTTCGAGTTCAAGTTCGCGATGCCCGTGATCCTCGCGATGCTGCACGACATAGCCGTGACGATCGGCGTCTATGCGCTGGTCGGGAAAGAGGTCTCCGTCGACACCGTCGCCGCCGTCCTGACGGTGCTCGGCTACTCGATCTACGACACGATCATCATCTTCGACCGCGTCCGCGAGAACATCCCGCTCATGCGGCGCTCGCCGTTCGCGACGATCGCCAACGTCTCGCTGTGGGAGACGATCAGGCGCTCGCTGGCCACGACGTTCATCACGCTGCTGCCGATCATCTGCCTCCTGATCCTCGGCGGCTCGACGCTCAAGGACTTCGCCTTCGCGCTCATGGTCGGCGTCACCTCGGGTGCCTACTCCTCGATCTTCTTCGCGGCGCCGCTGCTCACGATCTGGAAGGAGCGCGAGCCGGAGTACGCGCGGCGCAAGGCGGCCGGCGAGGACGAGGGGCCGGAGCCCGACGGTGGCACGCCGGCGCGCCGCAGGCCTTGGCGCCCCAAGGGCGGGCCGGCGCTCGATCCCGGCACGCTCGCGCTGCAGGAGTCGGAGGCGGCGCTCGCGGCCGAGGCGACCCCGACCCTTGCCGACGCCGTGATTCCCGAGCCCGCGACGGCGCAGGCGCGGCGCGAGAAGCGGCGCCAGCGGCGGCGCTCGAGGCCGCATGGCAGAGCGCGGTAGCGGCAACCTGCTCCTCGACACCGTCGAGGAGCTGCTCGCCGAGCTGCCCAGCCGCGTGCGGGGTAGCCGCCAGCGGCTGTCGGAGACGGCCCTCTCGGCGCTCCGCGGGATCGCCGACGAGCTGAACCTCGTGACGCGCGACGAGCTCGACGAGCTCGAGCTCCGCGTCGCACAGCTCGAGCACCGCTTACGGCTGCTCGAGGGTCCGCGCGACCTGCCGCCGGGCGCCTAGCGTCTGAAGCGGTTCACCGTGGCCGCGAGAAACGTCTCGGCGTCGTAGACGATGAAGCCGCAGACGGCTGCGAGCGGTAGCTCCGCGAGGGCGGCCTCCGCGATCGCCTCCCACATCTCCCCGCCGCTCTGGGAGGTGACGACGTCGAACCAGGCGTCGCAGACGAGCATCGTCCCGGTCACGGCGGCGAGTGGCACGAGCCACTGCGAGCCGCGGAAGGTGGCCCACGCCGTCGCGGCGAACGATCCGACGAGGGCGATGTCGAAGCCGACCCACGCGGTGTCGTAGTGGAAGGTGACGTGACGTGAGGGCAACGTGAAGGTGAGGTAGAAGATCCACGGGACGAGCCCGATCGCGACGAGGCCGAGCAGCAGCGTCACCCAGCGCGGCAGCGGGATCCGAACGCCTCCGTCCGTGCCCTCGACCAGAGGCTCTTCCAGTTCTCTCATGCGCACGTTGTACCCTCGCGGCGTGAGGTTGCGGCTGCCCAGCGCCGAGAGGCTCCTCGCCTGGGGCGCCGTCACCGTCGGCGTGATCGGGATCGTCTCGGCGCTCACGCCGGAGATGGCGGATCGCGTCGACGTAGTCCAGGGCATCCTGCCCCCGGGCTGGCCCGAGGCCGCACGCGTCCTCACGGTCGCCTGTGGAGTCGGCCTGATCTGGCTCTCCCGCTCGCTCGCGAGGCGCCGGCGGCGTGCCTGGCAGCTCGCGGTCGCGGTCGTCGTCGCGTCCGCCGTCGCCCACCTCGCGAAGGGTCTCGACTTCGAGGAGGCGTCGATCTCGCTCGTTCTGCTCCTCGCACTGCTGCGGCAGCGGCGCCGCTTCGACGTGCCCGGGGATCCGGCGAGCATCCGTCCGCTGCTCGCCCTCGTCGGCGCGTTGACGGGGATCGCCGCCATTGCCGTCTCCGAGGAGCTGCGCGGAGCAGAGCTTCCCCACCGCGGCGCCGACGCGCTAACCGGCATCGGCATCGCGCTCGGCGTGGCCGCGCTCTATCTCTGGCTGCGGCCCCTGGGGCACGCCGTTGCGCAGACGCTGGGCGAGCGACGGGCCGCCCGCGCGCTCGTCGAGGCCTACGGGAGCGACAGCCTCGCCTTCTTCGCCCTGCGACGGGACAAGAGCTACCTCTTCTCCCGCTCGCGTCGCGCCTTCCTCGCCTACCGCGTCGTGGCGGGGACGGCCCTCGTCAGCGGTGACCCGGTCGGAGACGAGGAGGAGATCGGCGAGCTTCTGGCGGAGCTGCGCAGCGTCGCCCGCGCGCGCGGCTGGCGGCTCGCAGTCGTGGGCGCCTCGGACGAGCACCTCGAGCGCTATCGCGCGCTCGGCCTGAAGCCGATCGCGATGGGGGAGGAGGCGGTACTGCGGCCGCAGGAGTTCTCGCTCGACGGGCGTGCGATCCGCAAGGTCCGGCAGTCGGTCTCGCGGCTCCGGAAGGCCGGCTACTCGTTTCGCGTCGTCGCCGCGGACGAGGTCGGGCCCGAGCTCGCGGCCGAGCTCGAGGACGTGTCCACGGCGTGGCGCGGCGGCGAGCCGGAGCGCGGCTTCTCGATGGCGATCGACGACCTCCACGTTCCCGGGACCGTGCTGGCGCTGACCGAGGACGAAGCCGGCCGGGTCGGCGGCTTTCTCCATCTGACGCCTTCGCCGGCCGGCGGCGGGTGGTCGCTGAGCGCGATGCGCCGCCGCCCGGATGCGCCGAACGGCCTCACGGAGTTCCTCGTGGTCGAGGCGCTCGGCTGGGCGCGCGAGACCGGTGCGAGCGAGTTGTCGCTCAACTTCTGCGCCTTGACCGACTTCCTCTCGCCCGAGCGGGTGAAGACGCCGCTGAGCAGGCTCGTGCGCCGAGGGCTCCTGCTCGCCGACAACGCGTTCCAGCTCGAGCGGCTCTACGCGTTCAACCGGAAGTTCTTCCCGGAGTGGCGCCGCCGGTACATCTGTGTGGAGCGCTTCACGGACCTGCCCGCCGTGGGGCTTGCCTACCTTCGCGCCGAGTCGCTGCTTCTCCCGCCGGGCCCGTGGACACGGCTGCGCGGGGCGCGCCGGCGCGCCACTGCCTGACAGCAGCCTCCGCGCCGCGTAGCCTGTTTGCGGTGAGCACGACACGCAGCATCGGGCGCCTGTCGGAGATCGCGCAGGTCATGGTGCGGCACGGCTTCGGGTACTTCCTCGAGGCGCACCGGCTCAGCGACCTCCTGCCGGGCCGCTCCGCCGAGGACCGGATCGCCACCGCCGCGGCCGAGCACGGCGCCTCCACCGCACGCGGCCAGCACCTGCGCGAGGTGCTCGACGAGCTCGGCCCGACGTTCGTCAAGTTCGGCCAGCTCCTCTCGACCCGGCCGGACGTCGTGCCGCCCGACATCGTCGTCGAGCTCCGCGCGCTCCAGGACGACGTGCGGCCGTTCCCCTTCGAGCAGGCCGAGCGCGTGATCGAGGAGGAGCTCGGCAACACGCTCGAGCGGCTGTTCCTCGAGTTCGAGCCGGCGCCGGTGGCCGCCGCCTCCATCGGTCAGGTGCACCGCGCGACCCTGCCGAACGGACGACGCGTGGCGGTCAAGGTGCAGCGGCCCGGCGCGCCGCGCCAGATCGAGGCGGACCTCGGCCTGCTCTACCAGGCCGCGCGGCTCGCGCGCGA
>DASSVO010000037.1:0-20848 GCA_035706005.1 Gaiellaceae bacterium
CTCTTCCGACGCGGCAGGGTCAGAGCGTCTCGCTCGACATCTCGGCGCAACCCGGCGGCTGCCCCACGGGAAAGCGTCAGGCCTGCGTGGAACCGGCTCGACTGCGCAGCTTGGAAAGGTCGAGCGGGTGCTTCGGGGGCGCGATCGAGACGGGACGATTCCAACCGGTGAATCGGACCGTGATGGGCTGGCCCTTCGTCGTGCCGACGAACGCGACGGGATAGGGCTTGCCGACGGCGGAAAAGTAGAAGCTGTCCCCACCGTCCGCGCCGGAGCCGTAGAGGGCTATGACCCGTCGCCCGCGATAGGTCTTCAGACCACCGTTTCCGACATCTGCCAGGAACGACTTCTTCTCGAGAACGCGGAAAAACGACTTCATGCTCGTGAGTCGCAGGAATGAACGGAAACCGGGCTTGTGTTCGGGCCCCTTTATCCAGCGCCCCCCGAGGAGCCTCACGGCCCGAGATCCACCCTGGCGGCGCCAGAAAGAGTCAGTAGCTCGGAAGTAGTAGGCCTTGCCCTTCCGCACGACCTGGAACGGAAAGCCGTGAGTCGTGACCGTCCCCTTGGCGCCACTCGACCCGGCGAGGGTGAGTTTGGCCCCGATCGGATCGTCACTCGAGGAGCCGATGTGCGCCGTCAGCGTCACGGAGCTCGCGCGCAGCGCGGCATGTTCTGCGTCGGCAGCCACTCGTGCCGCCGGCTTCGAGGCCTCCGAGCTTCCCGAGGCCGAGTCTCCCCTCGCCTTTGCTGCCGTGCCACCGTTGCCGCAACCGGCCGCGACAACGGCAAAGGCGATCAGGACAGCGGCCGACGCGCGCACCGTCCGCGGGTACTTCCCCCTTCGTCGCGTCCCTAACTAACGCCCTCTCCGGGTCTACGCGATGGGCGGTGCCGGGCTCGAACCAGCGACCTCCTGCTTGTAAGGCAGGCGCTCTCCCAGCTGAGCTAACCGCCCGAACCCGTCCACCGTAGCCGTTTCCGACGGCGGGCCTCTGGTCACTACTCGGGCTCGTGTCCGTCGATCCGGGCGCCGCCGTGCTCCTCGTATTCCTCGAGGGTCGCGAGCGTGATCTCCATGCAGCCGCACTCGCACAGGAACCCGATCGGGCGCACATCGCGCAGCCTGCGGGCGAGCAGCCGGATGTGCCCGTTCGTCTCCCTCGCGAGCGATGCGCGATCCAGCGTCTCGGGTGTACGGGCGTCGTCCATTCGCACGTTCTCCCCGGCTCCCCCGGAGAACGTTTCGTGCGCAGCCGGAGTCGCGCTGCGGCACTGGGAAGCCGTGTCTCGCTCGAAGTCTCGGGAAACGGGACGGGCGGCCGAAGCCGCCCGTCCGACAAGGAGCCAGGAAAGGCGCCTACTTGTGCTCGGCCGTTCCCTCGATGGTCTTGTGGCCGCTGCCGACCCCGATCTCGATCTTGCGCGGCTTCGGCTGCTCCGGCTTGCGGACGTGGACCTCGAGCACGCCGTTGTCGTACTTCGCGGAGACGGCGTCGTCGTCGACCCCTTGCGGCAGCCCGAGAGTGCGCGAGAAGGTCCCGAAGCGGCGCTCGAAGCGGAAGTACTTGCCGTCCTCGACCTTGTGCTCGCGCTCACGCTCGGCGGTGATCGTCAGCGCCCCGTCTTCGAGCTCGACCGAGACTCTGTCCTCGGGGATGCCGGGCAGATCGAAGGCGTAGACGACCTCGTCGTCCGTCTCCCAGACGTCGGCGGTCGGGATCCAGCCCTGCGTGGCCTGGCCGTTGCCCTCGAGAAGGCCGTTCATGAAGCGGCTCATCTCGTTCTGCAGGGTGGCGAGCTCACGGAAGGGCTCCCAGCGAACAAGCGTGGCCATGTCGTTCCTCCTTCCTACGTACCTGTTGCAGACCGCAGAATAAAACCTAAGTCGGTAACTGTCAAGGCAAGCGAGAGCCGCATGGCTCTGCCATTGCGACAGTGCCCACCCGGTGGAGTGACGGAACGGCGGCGCTACCGGTCTGCGGCGCGGACGACGAGCTCCGCGGCCTTTTCCGGCGGGAGGAGATCGGTGTTGACGACGAGGTCGTAGTCCGTCGGAGACTCGCGGTCGACCGAATAGAAGCGCTTGAGGTAGTCGCGCCGGCCGGCGTCGGAGTCCTTGATCCGCCGTGCCGCCTGCCCCTGATCCAGCTCCTCCGATGCACCGATCCGCTGCTCGCGGGTCTTCTGTGACGCCGTGACGAACACGCGCAGCGTTCCCGGCCCGGGCTCGAGTGCGTACGAGCCCGCGTGGGCGACGATCACGACGTTCCCGCGCGCGGCCGTCTGCACGACGGTCTCGCGGATCAGCGCACGGATGTCGGCAGGCCGCAGACCCTCCAGCTCCACGGCGGCCGCGGCGACCGGCGCGCCGAGCATCCATGCATCTCCGCCGCCCTCGGCCATCGTCTCGAGGAACCGGCTTGCGAACGACTTCCGGCGCTCCTCGTCCGCGATGTCCTGCGGCTCGAGCCCGCCGTCGGCCGCCGCCCGGGCCACGATCTCCTCGTCCACGTAGAGATAGCCGAGCTGCTCGGCCACGCGCTGGCCGACCGTCTCGCCGCCGGAGCCGGTCGTGTGCGAGACACAGATGACGCTGCAGGGCACGTACGCGACGCTAGAGCCGGCGACCGCCCAAGTCAAGCGGGCAGGTCGATTCCGCTAGCGCTCGTCGAGCTTCAGCGCGGCGGAGTTGATGCAGTAACGGAGCCCGGTCGGCTGGGGGCCGTCGGGAAAGACGTGTCCGAGGTGGCCTCCGCAGCTCGCGCAGAGCACCTCGGTGCGCACCATCCCGTAGCTCGTGTCGGTCTCCTCGTCCACGGCCTCGACCCCGGACGGAGAGGAGAAGGCGGGCCAGCCACAGCCGGAGTCGTACTTCGCATCGGAGTCGAAGAGCTCCGCGCCGCAGCCGGCGCAGCGGTACGTCCCCGGCTCGAAGGTGTGGTCGTACTCGCCGCTGAACGGCGCCTCGGTCCCCTTCTCGCGCAGGACGTTGTACTGCTCCGGCGACAGCTCCTCACGCCACTGCTGCTCGGTCTTCTCGATCTTCGGCATGCGACGAGAGTACCTCGGCGTTCAGGTGCAGCGTCGGTCGCCGGGGGCGGACGCCTCGGGTGGAGCCGTGAGCGCCGTCCAGGCGGTTCGGTGGGTGGTGGGGAAGGCGTACAGGCTGTAGCCGAGCGGCGCGCACGCGGCGACGGCACGCATGAACCCGGTGGTCTCTCCGGAGCCCATCGCGCCGCTGAGCCCGCCGATCAGGTGGATGGGGATGTCCGGCTTGCCGGTGCTTCTGCGGATTGCCTTGACGGTGGCGGAGAGGTAGCCGAGGGTGGCTCCGTTGCCGCGCACGCCGCGCGGCGTGGAGTAGGCCATCGGTAGGAACACGTCGTAGAAGCGGGTCAGCGACCGGTAGGGAATGTCGGGCCAGCAGGAAGGGGACATCCCGACGGGGGAAGGCGTGATCGCCCCCAGAGCGTAGTCCGGCCCCACGTCCGACCGGAGCCGTGCGGAGAGCTGCAGCAGCCGCTGGTTGCGCAGCCGCATCCGTCTGACCACGGTCGCCTCGATGTCGAGTGCGAAACCGTCGAAGCGCTCGCCGCTCGGGCTCTGAAAGCGGATCGCTGCCAGCGCCCGCCGCTCGTCCTCTCTCGGCCTGGCGAACGAGGGGAGATACCAGGCGACCACCCGCAGGCCCGCCGCGTGGGCGGCGTCGATGAAGCGTCCCTGCGCGCGGCGCCGCACGAGGTCGACGCTCTGCCGGTAGTTGCCGGTCTGCAGGTAGAGCGTCTTGGCTCCGTCCCTGGCGATCGAGGCCACCTCGCGCCCAGGCTCGCGCCAGGCCGCCTTGTTCGCATAGATGTCGAGCCAGGTGCCCAGTCCGGCGTAAGCCGAGAGGTCTCGAGGCGACGTCGAGGCACCCGCCGCCGGCGTCACCACCAGCGTCGCCAGCACGGCTGCGAGTAACAGGCGTCGCGACCCCGGAGCCGACACCTCGAAGAGTGTGCCAGATCACCCTCGCGGTGTCCGTCCGGCTCTGATGGATGATGCCCCCAACGGGATTCGAACCCGTGCTACGGCCTTGAAAGGGCCGCGACCTGGACCGCTAGTCGATGGGGGCGGGAGACCCAGGCTACCGGCGCCCGCTCGGCCGGCACGCTTCATTGCTTCGCTATTCGGGCACGTATCAGCGGTGCCCACCGAGATCGAGCGACTGTATCGGGAGCACCGGGCCGGGCTGGTCCGACTCGTCGAGCGCGAGGTGCGCGACCATCACGAGGCCGAGGACGTGGTGCAGACGGCGTTCCTCGACGCACAGCGCGCTCTCGAGCGCGGCACGATCCCACGCAACCCGCGCGCCTGGCTCGCTGCGATCGCCCTCAACGCCGCCCGCCGCCTTCGGCGGCGGCGTCTGAACGCGGCGCCGCTCGAGGAGTACGCAGTCGAGGAGGCGTCGGGTGTGTCCGAGATTCGTGTGGCGCTCACGAGCCTGCCGAGGGAGCAGCGGACGGCCGTGGTGTACCGAGACGTGCTCGGCCTCTCGTACGGTGAGACAGCGGAGCAGATGGGCAGATCGGTCAACTCGGTGACCATGCTCCTGCACCGCGGCCGGCGCCGGCTCCGTCAGACGCTCGGTGTCACCACAGGAGGTGTCGGGTTGTGGCGCTGGGTCAGGAAGGCCGGCCTGCCGCAGGCGGCGGTAGTGAAGGGCGGAGCCGCAGTCGTCGCGGCCGCCGGTCTGGCGACCACGGGGATCGTCGCCGCGCGGGTCGTCGCTCCGGTCGGCAACGCGGGGACGGCCGCGGCAGCGATGCGCTTCGGAAGCCCGGCTGTAGGGGCAAGGCGGACACCCGGCGCTGCGCTCGCGAGCCTCTCCGCTCGTCGTCGGGTCAAGACGGGTCGCGGCGCGGCGGTGAGCGAGGCACCCGTGTCGACGCAGAGTTCCGGCGGAGGGGCGCCGCCGGCAGCCGTTCGCTCGTCGACGTCCGTCTCGTCGACGACCGATGTGGAGGCGCGGTCGCCGTTGCCACTGAAGCTCCGGGTGCCGACCGTCTCCCTGCCGACGCTGCGCATCCCGACCTCGCCCGTGACGGTCGCGGCGACGGTGACCGTCAGCACACCGATCGCTACGGTGACCGTGGCCACTCCACCGAGCACGACGGCGACGGTGAGCACGCCGATCGCGACAGTCACGCTGCCGATCCCTTAGGCCACCGAAAGGATCCGCCGTCCGTATGCCTCTACTCAGATGAGGGGGGAGACATACGAGATGAACGAGCCTTCGAAGGGCGATGAGCGTGAGCTTCGGATAGGAGAGCGGGTCAGCCTCGGCGGCCGCTGCGGCGTGCTCCGCTACTTCTACGGAAACGGCGCCGCCGTCGTGCGCTTCGACGGGGACGCCGGCACGAGAGTCGTCCCGGTTCGCCGACTGGTGGCCTGCACCGACGAGCGTCCGCTTCCCGTTGACTGAGCCTCCGGGAGCAACGGCCACGGTCACCTTCCAGGGCATCCAGGTGACCGCCACGAAGGACCGGCTCTGGCACGTCGAGGCTGCAGGCAGATCAGCCTCCGCCGAGTTCCTGGATCAGGCCCTCGAGCTCGTGCTGCCGCGGCTGAGCTACGAAGAAGTGGACAGCCTGCTGATCCGACTGCTTACCGCGACGGGAGGAGAAGCGGGCGCCGGGGTTTCTGCGTGAAGTCGAAGTCCTTGGTGAGATCGCCGAGGATCGCTTCGTTCTCACGGACGTCCGGACGGCGGTCGGGGCGTCCGTCGGTCTTGGGATCGAGCCGCTGTCCGCCGAGGAAGTCGTCTTCGATGAACTTCAGATACGCGTCGAAGCTGAGGATCTGGTGGTCGATGTACCCCTTCCGGGCATAGGGGCTGATCACGAGCGCCGGCACGCGCAGGCCGTAGCCCTGCCTGTCGACGACCGGAGGCGCGACGTGGTCGTAGAAGCCGCCCCAATCGTCCCAAGCAAGGAAGATCGCCGAGCTGTCCCAGTCGGGGCCGTTCATCACGGCGTTCACGAGCTTCGTCACCCACGCCTGCCCCTGCGCAATCGACGCGCCGGGGTGGTCGCTGTCGGCCCAGTCGGGCGTGACCCACGACACGTTGGGCAGCCTGCCGTGCGCGGCTGCGGCGTAGAACCGGGAGAGCGGTTCCTCCGAGGCAGCGCGCTGGTGGTCCTGCCGGACGTCCGTGAAGTCCGGCAACGGATTCCAGAACTCGGGCGTGCTCTTTCCCTTCAGGCTCGTGTAGCAGCTGATGGGGCCCGTGAGGCAGTCGGGCGGGGCGCCGTGCTGCACGTACGACGCCCAGGTCACGTGGTACTTGTGGAGGAGCCACGTGAGGTCGGTCCATCCGTAGAGCGGCCCGTGGGGATGCCGTCGCAGGGTCGCGGCCGGTCCGTCTCCCGGACCCGCCATGTTCGTCGTGCAGGTGCTCGTCGTGTACGGGTTGCTGCACCTTGCCGACCAGCCCGAGACGAGCCAGAGGTGGGCCGGCAGGCTCCAGCCCCAGTTCGGCTCGAACATGTGGTCCTGGAGGACGAAGCTCCGTGCATACGCCCAGTAGTTCGGGATCTGCCGGCCGTCGTGGTAGCTCATCACGTTCGGGTGGCGGAGGTGGGTGCAGGCCGAGCTGTGCCGATGACGGCGGCAGGTGCGGATGAGCTTGCCGGCGGCGAGGCGGATGAACCCGTCCATGCGGCCGCCGTCGACGTCGTGCCGACCGGCGAGCGGACCGTGCGGGCCGCCCGAGTCGTCGGCGCCGTTGGGGTCGAGGAACGGCTTCACGCAGCCGCCGACTCCGTTCGGCACGCACACCGTGGGCCGGCCGTGCTTCATCGGGATCCCGTCCGCGCCGGGATACGTCCCGAAATAAGAGTCGAAGGAGCGGTTCTCCTCCATGATCACGATCACGTGGCGGATCTCGTGGATGTCGCCGGTCGGCCGGGGGTGTCGCGCGCCCGCGACGCCGCTTCGCGACGAGGACGAGTCGCCGCAACCGGCCGCCGCAGCGAGCACGACGAGGACGACGGCGAGGAGGGCGGATCTGCTCAGCTGAACGGGGGGTGGAGCGGCAGGATGAGCGGGCGTCGAGGCTTCTGCTTGAAGTTGAAGTCGTTGACGAGGTTGCCGAGGATTGCAGCGTTCTCGCGGACGTCGGGCCGGGGGTCGGGCCGGCCGTCGGTCCGGGGGTCGATGCGCCGCCCGTGCAGGAAGTCGTCCTCGATGAACTTGAGGTACGCGTCCTGGCTCAGGATCTGGTGGTCGATGTAGCCGCGCTTCGCGTAGGGGCTGATCACGAGGGCGGGGACGCGGAGCCCGTAGCCCTGGTCGTCGACGACGGGAGGCCTGACGTGGTCGTAGAAGCCGCCCCAGTCGTCCCAGCAGAGGAAGATGGCGGTCGACTTCCACGCGCGTGAGCGCATGATCGAGTTGATCACGCCCGTGACGTACGCCTGGCCGCGCGTGACGAGTGCGGGCGGATGGTCGCTCACCTTGTCCGCAGGCACGACCCACGAGACCGACGGCAGCCGGTTGCGCGCGAGATCCCTGAACAGCGCCCGCAGCGGTTCGATGTCGCGCAGCTGGTGGTCCTGCCGCACCGTGTCGAACCACGGCAGCGGGTTCCAGATGCCCGGCGTCTTGGAGTTCTGCGGCACCGGCGCGCAGAAGATCTTGTCGTCCGCGCAATCGGGCTGCTTGCCCCGGGAGACGTAGTAGCTCCAGCTCACGTGGTACTTGTGCAGGAGATAGGTCAGGTCGGTCCAGGCGTAGTCCGGCGCCTCGCCGGTCGAGTTGCCCGGCTCACCCGGGGGCGAGCCCGGGAACTGCGCCTCCGAGTGACAGCTCATCGGGTCGCCCTTCGTCGTGCAGTGCGCCGACCAGCCGGAGACCATGTACAGGTGTTGCGGCAGGCTCCAGGAGGCGTCCGACTCGAACATGTGGTCCTGGAGGACGAAATGGCTCGCGTAGTCCCAGTAGTTGGGAATCTCGCGCCAGTCGTGGTAGCCCATGACGTCCGGCTTCCCCGGCATGTACGAGCAGCGGGGATCGTCGAAGTGGGTCTTGCAGTAGCTCGTCCGGCCGAGCTCGGCCTGACCGATGTAGCCGTCCATCCGCCCGTCGGCGATGTCCGCCAGGGCGGTGACGTGGCCGTGGGGGCCGCCGGCGTTGCGATTCCTCCGGTCGTGATACGGGTTCTCGCAGGTGTGGCGATCCGGATCCGGGACGCACGGGAGCGTGCCCGGATTCCCCGCGAGCCCGGGGATGCCGTCGGCGCCGGGATACGTGCCGAAGTAGGAGTCGAACGAGCGGTTCTCCTGCATGATGATCACGACGTGCCGGATCTTGTGGATCCCGGTACGTCCGGCGGCCTCCGCGTCGGGCCGATCGCCCGGAAAGTCGACCGAGGCGAGCAGCAGCAGGGCGAGCAGAGTCCCGGCGAGAAGGGTGAAGACGACCCGCTTCAACCGGCGCGGAGCCTACAGGCAGCGCTTGAGAACGGCGTGAGAGGTCCTGCTAGAGGTACATGACCCAGGAGCGGGTCGCGCCGCAGGAGCAGTCCTTGTGCTTCGCAGTGCACTGACGGCACTGCCAGTACTCCCACCAGATCCACTTCAAATGCTGCACCTCGAGCGCCAGGAGGGCGAGAATCCAGAGGAGGATCGCGGTCCGCGACACTCCTTCACAGTCGCACAGGAACGGGCGGCCCGCAATGGGCCGCCCGACTCATCCGTGAAGCGTGTCCGGCCTACCAGCGCCGGGCGCCGGCGCGGCCGAAGCCGCCGGTGAACAGGCTGATCAGCCAGATCAGCGCGAGCACCGCGGCGACGATGAACAGCCAGTGCACGACGAATCCAACGCCGAACGCGATGATCGCCAGGATTGCGAGCAGTACGAGCAACAGCATCTTCGCCCCTCCTTCCGCCTGAGCGGGGGGTTCGATTTCCGGTTCGGGTCTGAAAACGACAAAGTCGCGGGCACGGTTACGCTGCGCCCCGGCAGAGTGCTGGGCTTTCGCAGCGCGGTCCTTGTTGCCTGGCCTGGCGGAGCCGTTTTAGGCTTGGCGTGCGCGGTCGAGGGAGCCGCGTGCCAAGCGAGTGACCGGTCGTGCCGAGAAGCGGAGGCGTGCAGAGCAGGACGTCCTGCTCGAGTTGAACGTGCGCGTGCACGAGGCGGCCCAACGGTATGCGGGCGCCGAGCCGGGCCGGGACCTCTGGGACTTCACGTGCGAGTGCGGCGCGTCCGACTGCCGCTCGCCCGTGTCGCTGACACTGGTGGAGTACGAGGCGCTGCGTGCGGCCGACAGGTTCGTCCTCGCTGACGGGCACGGGAAACCCGCCCCGGGCGACGTGGCCCCGTCGGCGGGGTAGCTCACGCCTACATAGAGTCCGGAGCGGTGGCCGCCCTCGACCTCACCGGCAAGCGTGCGATCGTGACCGGCGCCTCGTCGGGTATCGGCCGTGCGACCGCCGCTGCGCTCGCAACCGCCGGCATGACCGTGGCGGGAGGCGCGCGGCGCGTGGAACGGCTGGAGACGGAGGTCGCGCTCGAGCTCGACGTCACGGAGGCCGCGAGCTGCGAGCGCTTCGTCGCGGAAGCCGTCGAGCGGCTCGGCGGGCTCGACGTCCTCGTCAACAATGCCGGCCTAGCCATCGGCCGCGCGCCGTTCGACGAGTCGAGCGAGGAGGACGAGGCGCCCGTCTTCGCCGTGAACGTGGTCGGGCTCGTCCGGATGACGCGGCTGTGCCTGCCGCACTTCGGCGACTGGGGCCACATCGTCAACATGGGCTCCGTCGCCGGCCGGGCCGCATACGAGGGCGGCGCGACCTACGTCGCGTCGAAGTTCGCCGAGCGCGGCTTCACGTACGCACTCCGCGAGGACCTGCTCGGCCGGCCGATCCGGATCAGCACCGTCGACCCCGGGCTCGTGGAGACGGACTTCTCGCTCGTCCGCTTCAAGGGAGACGAGGAGAAGGCCGCGGCCGTCTACCGAGGTATCGAGGCGATGCAGCCGGAGGACATCGCCGAGTGCATCCTCTTCGCGCTCACGCGGCCGTGGCACGTGAACGTGGACGAGATCGTCGTCAAGGCGCGAAACCAGTCCTCCGGCGGCCGCATCCTGCGGGACGCGTGAGCTGGCGCGTCGTCATCGTGACCCGCATCCCGCAGGTGCTCGCGGGCTTCGACGCGGTCCTCCGCGGGACGGGGAACGAGCCCGTGGCTTTCCTGACGATTCGCGACTTCGGGGGTCCGGACGCGCTGATGGGGGAGCTCGTGCTGAGCGCGGCCGAGGAGCTCGACGTGCTGCTGCCCGCGCGCCGAAGCACGATCGCACCCCTGCTGGCCTCGGTCGAGCCGGACCTCGTCGTCTGCATGGGCTTCCCGTGGAGGATTCCGCCGGACGCACTGGCCGTGCCGCGCCTCGGCTGGCTCAACGGCCACCCGTCGCTCCTGCCGCGCCATCGCGGTCCGCTTCCGGTCGCCTGGGCGATCCGGGAGGGTGACGAAGAGGTCGGAATCACCTTCCATCTGATGGACGCCGAGCTCGACACCGGGCCGATCCTTTCCCAGCGCCGCTTCCCCCTCGGCGAGCTCGAGCCGCCCGACCCTTTCTACGGGCGATTCGGCGTCGTCATCGGCGAGGCGCTCGCGGAGGCGCTCGGGCGTCTTGCCGCGGGCGAGGAGGGCGCGGCGCAGGAGGAGGGCGGGAGCTACGAGTCCTTCTTCACCGAGGACGACGCCTGGCTCGACCTCTCCCGTCCGGCGGCCGAGGTGCACCGGCTCGTCTGGGCGTGGCTCTACGCGTTCTCGCTCGAAGGCGCGCGCGGTGCGCTGCTCGAGCTCGACGGCACGCCGGTGCGTGTGGTCGCCACGTCGCTGACGGAGGTCGAGGGCGCCCGGCGTCTCGAGTGCGCGGACGGGCCGCTGTGGCTGGTCGAGACCGAGGAGCTCAGCGAGGAAGAGGCCAGCTCGACCAGCGGCCGGGCTCCATCCACGCGCTGAACCGGCGGGCATCGCGCCGGTGGAACGGATGGCCGTAGTAGCGAATCGAGAGCCGGTCGATGCCGGCGAGCTCGGGATCTTCCTCTATGGACACGACGCGGCCGAGCAGCGTGACCTGCCTGTACCAGTCGTGGGCGCCGAGGACCGTTAGCGCCACGGCCGGGTTCTGTCGCATGTAGCGAAGGCGGAGGCGGCTCTCGTCCATGTTCAGGAAGACGCGGCCGTCCTCCCAGTCGTACCAGGTGGCGGCCGTGTGCGGCTCTCCGCCCGGGCTCACGGTCGCGACGACGGCAGGGTTCGGCCGGGCGAGGAACGCGTCGACCTCGGCGGGAACGGGGACTCGCGGCACGCCGCCGAGTGTTACTGAGCGGGCACGGGCAAGGCGTCGGTCGGCTCGTCGCCTCCGACCGCCCGCACCGAGGGCAGGCGCACGACGAAGAGCGTGCTCACGGTCACCCAGCTCGCAGCGATCACGAGGTACGCCTTGAGGCCGATCGCCGTCGAGATCGGGCCGGCGAGGGCGTACCCGGCCGGGAGGAACACCATCGCGCCCATCCAGCCGTACGACGCGACGCGGGCGAGCTTCTCCGGCGGGATGGCGCGCTGGAGCGTCGTGTCCCAGACGACCGAGCCGAGCGAGAACGCGAGGCCGGCGCCCGCTGCGGCCGGCGTGAGCAGGATCGTCGACGGGTGGAACGCGAGGATGAGGTTCTGCGCCGCAGTGACCATGAAGAGCATCCCGGTGACGACCATCGGCCGCCGGAAGCGCACGCGCAGGCCGGCCAGCCCGCCGAGTAGCGATCCGACTCCTTCTCCGGCCACGACGAACGCCCACGAGCTGGCGCCGTGCATCGAGTGCTTCGCGACGTACGGCCCGAGGACGAAGAACGGCGCGTACGTGATCAGGAAGTAGAGGGAGATCCACAGGACGAGGATCCAAACCCAGGTCTGCTCGACGAAGGCGCTCCAGCCCTCGCGGAGCTCGCGTATGAAGCCGGTGCCGGCGCGGGCGACCGACTCCACGTCGATCTGCGAGAGGAGGAGCGCGCTTGCGCAGTACGTCCCGGCGTCCACGAGCAGCGCGGTGCCCGAGCCGATCAGGGCCACGATCGAGCCGCCGATCGCGGCGCCGAGCGGGAACGCGGCGTAGCGGGCGATCGCGAGCAGCCCGTTCGCCGGCTGGAGCAGATCGTCCGGCACGACTTCCCGGACGAGCCCGTACGACGCGGGCGAGTAGAAGGCGACGGCGGCGCCGCCGCAGGCCTGCAGCGCGATGAGCTCCCAGACCTGGGCATGGCCGGAGATGAGGAGCACGCCCATCGCCGCCCGGACCGCGGTGCTCCCGACGTCGGAGCCGACCATGACGACGCGTCGCGGCAGCCGGTCGCCGACGACGCCGCCGAAGGCGAGCATCGCAACCTGCGCCAGCGTCCAGGCGGCGAAGCTCAGCCCGACCGCGGTCGCCCCGCCGCCGTTGTCGAGGACGGCGAACGCGACGGCGATCGGCGCGAGATACGTCCCGACGTACGAGATCGCGCGCGCAGCGAACAGGAGTCGGAACGCGGGAAGCCTGAACGGCCCTGTCATGCCCCGGATCGTGACGCGCTACGAGTCGGCTGACAAGCGCGCGGCCCGCTTCTCCGCCCACCGCTGCAGCCCACGGTAGGACTGCCAGAACGGCATCGCCTGCCCGTAGTCGTCCACGTCCTCCCCGGAGTCCGCGAGCTGGGCGAGCGCGTACTCGATGAACTCCTCCTCGGTCGCTCCGCCCTCGACGGACTCGGCCCAGTCGTCGAGGGCAAGTCGGAGCTCGGTCAGGTGGCGGCCGACGTCCTCGGCCACGCCGAAGTGGACGAGGGCGAGCCGCTCGGGCGCACGGCGCTCGATCTCGTCGAGCGTCTCGTGCCAGGCCTCGACGTCGACCTCGGGTGGCGGCGTCGGCGGCATGACGAAACGGCCGGGCAGCACGCGCACGCCGCAAGCGTCGCCGGCATAGAGCGTCCCGTCCGGATCGAGGTAGCAGACGTGATGGGAGGCGTGGCCGGGCGTTGGGAACCAGTCGAGCCCGAGGACGCGGCCCGCGTCGAGCGGGTGGACGTTCTCCTCCGGCACCGGAGCGAGCTCGCCCCAGAGCGAGTCGAACGTGTCGCCGTATAGGCGGCGCGCGCTCTTCTCGAGCCGGGAGGGATCGACGAGGTGCGGCGCGCCGACCGGCGACACGTGCACCTGGAGCTCGGGGTGCTCGCGGACGAGCCCGCCCGTCGCGCCCGCGTGGTCGAGGTGGATGTGGCTGAGGAGCAGGTGGCGGACGTCGGTGAGCGCGAGGCCGCGGTCGGCGACGCCCGCCTTGAGCGCGTCGACGGTCGTCGAGGGGCCGCAGTCGAAGAGCGCCGGCCCGTCGTCGGTGTCGAGCAGGTAGCTCGCGATGATCCGCTCGCGGCCGAGGTGGTGGAGGTCGATGGACTCCGGCGCCATGCATTGATCCTATGCGGCCCTTGCTCTAGCCTCGGCTCGTGACGAGCGGCGCGCACCGTAAGGTCGTGACGGTGCTGTTCTGCGACGTCGTCGGGTCGACGGCGCTGGGCGAGTCCGTGGATCCGGAGGCGTTGCAGGGACTGCTGGCGCGCTACTTCGAGCGGATGAAAGGGATCGTCGAGTCGCACGGCGGTTCGGTGGAGAAGTTCATCGGCGACGCGGTGATGGCGGTGTTCGGCGTCCCGGTCGCGCACGAGGACGATGCGCTGCGGGCCTGCCGGGCGGCGGTCGAGATGCGCGCCGCGCTGCCGGGCCTCGGCGTCGAGGGCCGCATCGGCGTCAACACGGGTGAGGTTCTCGCAGGCACGGAGGAACGGATGGCAACCGGCGATGCCGTCAACATCGCGGCGCGGCTGGAGCAGGCGGCCGAGCCGGGGGAAGTGCTGATCGGAGCAGAGACGGTCGGGCTCGTGGGCGCGGCGGTCGCAGTCGGTGACGAGCGGCTGCTCGAGTTGAAGGGCAAGACCGAGCCGGTCACCGCCCACCCGCTCGTGGACGTCCGCGAAGTAGCGGAGCGCTCGCACGCGTCCCGCTTCGTCGGCCGCGAGCGTGAGCTGCGGCAGATCACCGACGCCTGGGATCGGACGCTAGCCGGTCCCGCCTGCGAGCTCGCCATGATCGTCGGCGACCCCGGCGTCGGCAAGTCGCGGCTCGTCGCCGAGGCCTTGGCGCAGATCGACGCACGGGTTGTGCGGGGCCGCTGCCTCTCGTACGGCGAGGGGATCACCTACTGGCCGGTGGTCGAGGTGGTGAGGCAGCTCGACGTGCTGCCAAGCGAGGAGTCTGCGGCGGAGGCGATCCGGTCCCTCCTCGGAGAAAGCGAGGCGCCGTCGGGCACCGACGAGATCGCCTGGGCATTCCGGAAGCTGCTCGAAGAACAGGCGCCGTTGGTGGTCTGCTTCGACGATATCCAGTGGGGCGAGGAGACCTTCCTCGACCTGGTCGAGGCGACGGCGCTGCTCTCGACCGGCGCGCCGCTCCTGCTGGTCTGCATGGCCCGGCCGGAGCTGCTCGACCGCCGCCCGGGTTGGCCGGTGACTCTGCGGCTGGAGCCGTTGCCGAATCGAAACGCCGAGGCGCTCGTGGGCCCCGCTGTCGCCGACGAGGTTCGGCAGGCGATCGTTCGTGCCTCCGGCGGTAACCCGCTCTTCCTGACGGAGATGCTCGCGCTCCGCGAGGCGGGTGGCAGCGAGGTCGAGGTCCCGCCGACCCTTCGTGCGCTGCTGGCCGCACGACTCGACCAGCTCGATGGTTCGGAGCGGCTGATACTCGAGCGAGGAGCGGTGGAGGGCGAGCTCTTTCACCGCGGCACCGTCCAGGCCCTCGCGCCCGACGAGACGGAGTTGACGCCGCGGCTCGCGTCGCTCGTGCGGCGAGACCTCGTCCGACCCGATCGGCCGCAGCTCCCGCGCGAGGACGCGTACCGCTTCCGCCACCTCCTCATCCGCGACGCCGCCTACGACGCGCTCCCCAAGGCGACCCGAGCAGACCTCCACCGCCGCTTCGCGGAATGGCTCGAGGAGCGCGGGCAGGGCCTCGTCGAGCTGGACGAGATCCTCGGCTACCACCTCGAACAGGCGGCGCGATACCTGGCAGAGCTCGGCCGGCCGGACCCGGAGCTCGCCGTCGCGGCAGGGGAGCGTCTCGCTGTCGCAGGTCGGCGCGCCTACTGGCACCTGGGTGACTTCAGCGCTGCCGCCGTCTTCCTCGAGCGCGCCCTGACCTTGACTCGCCCGTATCGCCTCGACGTCTACCGTGAGGCCGAGCTCGCAGCCGCGCTCGAGCTGGATGATGTTGGGCAAGCGGTCGTCGTGGCGGACGGGGCGGCGGAGCGTGCCGATGCCGCAGGCGACGAGGCTGGTAGAGCACTCCTGCGCACCGTCGCCGCAAGACACCGGCTGCACGCCGGCGAGTGCACGGCGGACGAGCTAGAGCATCTCGCGCGTGGAGCCTTACCGCTCCTCGAGGCTAAAGGAGACGACGACGGCCTCGTTTACGTGTGGGAGGCACTGGGACGGGTCGCGAACATGCACGCCGACAATGCGGGCTGGGCACAGGCGATCGAGCGATCGATGCTGCACGCCCGCCGAGCCGGACATCACATCTCGGGTTCCGGCACCATGTCGGTGCCTCTCGCGATGGGGCCCCGCCCGGCGAGCGAGGCGCTGGCGAAGCTCGACTCCCTCATCCCCGATCAGCCGCATCCCGGCGACCTGATGCTTCGAGCGGTACTGCTCGCGATGCTCGACGAGATCGAGCAGGCGTGGGCGGTCGCCGTCCCGGCCGAGGAAAGAGCACGCGAGCTCGGAATCCACGACGGCGGCGTCTGGTTGGGCGAAATCGCGCTGATTGCCGGTGACGACGACGCCGCAGCCGCGTATCTGCGCGAGGCTTGCCACGAGCTCGAGACGAGAGGCAGTACCGCGCCCCTGTCCTCCTACGCTCCGCAACTCGGCCGCGTCCTGTGCGCACTCGGCCGAGCTGATGAAGCGGAGCCGCTCGCCCACCTCGGACGTGAGCTGGGAGACCCTGAAGACGTGCTGACGCAGGCTCTCTGGCGACAGGCCCAAGCACTCGTCCACTCGGCGCGCGCTCAGCACAACGAGGCAGAGCAACTCGCCCGAGAAGCAATCGACTGGGCTGCGCGAAGCGACGCACTCTTGCGGCAGGGCGACACCTACTGCGACCTCGCCCACGTGCTCGAGGCCGCAGGCCGCCGGACCGAAGCCGTCATGCCCCTGCGTGAGGCGTTCGAGTGCTACGAGCGCAAGGAGGCCATCCCGCTCGTCCGGCGCGTTCGGCAGCGCCTCGCGACGCTCGCGCCGGCCTAGGCGCGCTCGCGGGCGGCGGTGAGGATCGTCTCCGCCTCGTCGCGGTCGCCCCAGCCGCGCGTCTCCGTCCGCTTCGACGGCTCGAGATCCTTGTAGCGCTGGAAGAAGTGCTCGATCTCGTCGCGCAGCTCGTTCGCGACGTCGTGGATGTCGGCGATCCGCTCGAACGCCGGGTCGCCGAGCGGCACGGCGAGGAGCTTCTCGTCCGGCCCCTTCTCGTCCGACATGTGGAAGACGCCGATGGGCCGGACGCGGATCCGGCACCCGGGGAACGTCGGGTCGGAGACGAGGACGAGCGCGTCGAGCGGGTCGCCGTCCGCGGCGAGCGTGCCCTCGACGTAGCCGTAGTCGGCGGGGTACGTCATCGCGGTGAAGAGTCGCCGGTCGAGCACGATGCCGCCGAGCTCGTCGTCCCACTCGTACTTGTTGCGCGAGCCCGACGGGATCTCGACGAAGACGACCGCTCCGCCGGTCATTTTCCGCTCCGGCGCCGTACATGCCGGCGCATCCGCTCCTTGTCGGGCTCAGTCAAGACCACACCGACTCAGGCGCGTGCAGTGGCCGCGACGAGCGCCTGCTCGAGGTCGTCGACGAGGTCCTCGGCCGACTCGATCCCGACCGAGAGTCGCACGAGGTTCGGCGGGGCGGCGAACGGCGCGTCGGCCGTGGCGGCGTGTGTCATGCGCGCCGGCACCTCGATCAGGCTCTCGACGCCGCCGAGGGACTCCGCGAGCTGGAAGAGACGCGTGGCCGCGGCCAGCCGCTCCGCCTCCTCCGGCGACTCGGCGAGGAACGAGACCATGCCGCCGAAGTCGCGCATCTGGCGCGCCGCGATCGCGTGGCCGGGGTGCGCCGGGAGCCCGGGGTAGAGGACGCGTTCGACGCGCGGATGCCGGTCGAGCACGGCGGCGACCTCCGCCGCGTTCCGGCAGTGCTGCCGCATGCGCACGGCGAGCGTCTTGATCCCGCGCAGCACGAGCCAGCAGTCGAACGGCCCCGGTACGGCGCCGAGCGACTTCTGGAGGAAACGGAGGCGCTCCGCCACCGTCGGGTCGTTCGTCGCCGCGAAGCCGCCCACGACGTCGGAGTGCCCGCCGAGGTACTTCGTCGTCGAGTGGACGACGACGTCGGCGCCGAGCTCGAGCGGCCGTTGCAGGTACGGCGTGGCAAAGGTGTTGTCGACGACGAGGAGCGCGCCCGCGTCATGCGCAGCCGCGGCGGCCGCGGCGATGTCCACGACGTTGAGCATCGGGTTCGACGGCGTCTCGATCCAGACCATGCGTGTCGAGTCGTCGAGGTGCTCGGCGAGGTTCGGGAACTCCTCCACGGGCAGGTAGGCGAAGCGGTAGCCCTTCGGCTCGTAGACCTGGGACGTCATCCGGTAGACGCCGCCGTATACGTCCGCGATGAGGACGACGCGGTCGCCCGGGTTCAGTAGGTGCATGAGCGTCATCGTCGCGCCGAGGCCGGACGAGTACGCGACGCCGTGCTCGGCCGACTCGAGCGAGGCGAGCGCCGCCTCGAGGGCGTGCCTCGTCGGGTTCGCGACGCGGGAGTAGTCGTAGCCCTTGTGCTCGCCGACCGCGTCCTGGACATAGGTCGCCGTCTGGTAGATCGGCGTGATGATCGCGCCGGTCGCCGGATCCGGCTCCTGGCCGACGTGGATTGCGCGCGTCTCGAAGTCCACGCGCTGAGTCTAGGCCGCGTCCACGTGTTCGGCGCCCAGGAAAGCGGCAAGGCTCGAGAGCGGTTCCCTCAGATCGACGGGCGTCTCGCCGGGCTCCCACCACAGTCCCTTGACCCGCAGCACCTTCTCGCGCCGGTCGAAGACGGGCTCGATCCGGCCGACGAGCCGGTCGCCGTGGAGGATGGGGAGGACGTAGTAGCCGTACTCGCGCTTCGCGGCCGGCACGTACATCTCGAGCCGGTAGAAGAAGTTCCAGAGCGCCAGGGCGCGGTTGCGGTCGTGGACGAGGCGGTCGAACGGCGAGAGAAACGTCGTCCGTGGGGGCACCGGTCCGTCCTCCGCCTCCGGGTGCACGACGAGCCGGCCGCGTTCGAGCCGCACCCCGAGCGACCGGAAGCGCGTCTCCTCGTACATCCGTCTCGCCTTCGCGAGCGGGATCGTCTCCGTCTCGGGATACCAGCGCTCGGCGAGATCCCACACACGCTGCTTGCCGCGACGGCCGACGACTGCCACTTCGCCGTGCGCCGCGAGGACGTCGAGCATCAGGCCCATCTTCCGCGCGCCCCACCAGCGGTGACTCTCACGCCGGTGGCCGGGTGCGTCCTCGATCTCACGAGAGAGAAGCGGCCCACGCTCGCGCAGCTCGCGGAGGACGTAGCGGCGGAAGGAGGCATGCTCCTTCACCCACTCGCGCCGCCGCCGGTCCATCGGCCGGTCGCGGCTGCGCATGAACGCCTTGAGGATCGGCAGGTCCTCGATCGGATAGACGAACGCGCGCCACTCGACGAGCTTGCGCTCCTTCCAGAGCAGCCGCTCGAGCTCGCCGGCGTCGAACGAACCGAGCCGGCTCCAGAGGACGAGGTGCTGGGGCGGCGCGACGCTGGAGATCGGATCGAGCTGGAGGAAGCCCAGTCTGCGGACGGTCTCGAGGACTCCTTCGGCGCCGCCGTCGAGCCCCTGGGCGCGCACGGCGATCCGCCGCGCCTCCTCGACCGGCACCTCACGCATGGCGGACCTCCTCGAGCCCGAGGACTCGCGCCAGGCGGGCCGCTGCGCGCTCGAGCTTCGCCTCGACGTTCCCACGCGCACCCGGCTCGCGGTGGAAGCGGCGGACGTGGAGCACTCCTTCCCGGCGGTCGACCTTGAGGTCGGCTCGGCCGACGATCCGGTCGCCGGCGAGCAGAGGCAGCACGTAGTAGCCGTACAGGCGCTCGTGCTCGCGCTTGTAGACCTCGATCACGTGGCGGAAGCCGAAGAGCCGCTCGACCAGCGGCCGGTCCCAGAGGAGGTTGTCGAACGGCGACAGGAGGACGGGCGGCGCGGGATCGCCGTCGAGCTCGACCTCGGCGTCGACGTAGAACGGCGCGCCGCCGTCGTTGGTGTGCACCTCCCGCAGGAGGCCGTCGTCGACGAGCGCGAGGACATGGTGATGCAGACGCGCGCGGCCGCCCTTGAGGCGCCAGTGCTCGCGGATCGCCGGCTCGGTCAGCGCGCCGCGGGCACGAACCGCGAGCAACGCGAGCGTGCGGAGGGTCTCGTCCTCGTCCGGTGTCGGCTGGTCGAGGATCGCCCGCGGGATCAGCCGCTCGGCGAGGTCGTAACGGCGCTGGAACGACTCTCGCCCGGCGATCACGAGCACGCCACGATCCCACAGCGCCTCGAGCACGGCCTTCGCCGGCGTTCGGCTCCACATCTCCGTCCCGGTGCGAACGCCGCCGAAGTCGCGCGAGCCGAGCGGCCCCTCGGCGCGGATCCGCTCCAGCACCGGCTCGACGAGGTCGGCGTGCTCGCGGAGCGCCCGGTCGTGGACGCCCCAGTGTCCGTCGCCGTCCATCGTGCGGCGGAAGTGCGGCCACAGCTCGACGGGGAGGAGGCACGCCTCGTGCGCCCAGTACTCGAAGATGCGCCCCGAGGCGAGCAGCCGCCGGAGCTCCGCCTCGGCGTACGTGCCGATGCGGCTCGTGAGCGTGAGCCGGTGGGCCCGGTCGACGGTCGAGATCGAGTCGAGCTGCACGGCGCCGAGCCGGCGGATCGTCGTCTCGACCTCCCCGGCCTGTGCCCGGCGGAAGCGAGGCGCGAATTTCTGCGTCGACACGACGAGCCGTCGGATCGCGGCGAGGCTGACGGTGACGGTCGCCATGGGCTCTACCTAGCAGGTACCAGCGTCGCGGCGCAGCACGAGTCGATAGCCTCTCGCCCGTGCCGCGCCCGAGACGTCGGAACCCGTGGAGCTCGACCGGCGAGGTCCTGCTGTGGGTGCTGTTCGCGGCGCTCCTGTTCCCGGCCGGCTTCGCGGGGTGGGCGGTGGGCCACTACACCTCGCTCGGAAAGCCGTCCGCAACCGTCGTGCACACGGTCACCGTCGGCACGACCTCCGCCGGGACGAACACCTCCGGGGGCACGACGACCGGGGCGGGGACAACGACGTCCAAGGGGGGCGGGGGAGGTAATGCCGCGGCGGGCAAGGCCGTCTTCGCCGCCAACGGGTGCGCGTCGTGCCACACGTTCCAGCCGGCGGGGGCGAACGGCACGATCGGCCCGGATCTCGACTCGGCGCCGGCCTCCTCCGCGAAGGCCGACAACAACATGGCGCTCCCGGCGTTCATCAAGGAGTCGATCGTGAACCCGGACGCCTACATCGCGAAGGGCTTCCAGAAGGGCCTGATGCCCACGGACTTCGGCACGAAGCTGTCGTCCACCCAGCTCGCCGACCTCGTCGCCTTCATCCTCTCGGGCACGAAGAGCTAGCGCGCCTCAGGCGTAAGGACGCTGGCCCAGGCGAGTG